>CAZLEE010000098.1:0-15523 GCA_964558455.1 uncultured Verrucomicrobiota bacterium
TCATTGATAATGGAATTGGAATTCCACCGGAAAATCTGACGCGCATTTTCAATTATGGCTTCACCACCCGCAAGGGCGGCCATGGCTTTGGTCTGCACGGCAGCGCGCTGGCGGCGGAGGAAATGGGCGGCTCGTTGACCGCCCGCAGCGGCGGCCCCGGCCAGGGCGCCGACTTCACCCTGGAACTGCCTTGCCCGACACAGGAGAACACCCATGAATAATTTGCCTGACGACAAAAACCGGCGGGTGCTGGTCATCGACGACAATCGGTCCATTCACGATGACTTTCGCAAAATTCTGTCCCCCGCCGCCAGCACGACCGCTGCCTTGGAGGCGGAGGAGGAGGCGGTGTTTGGGAAGGATGACAAGTATAGAGTCGGGCAAGCCCCGTTTGAAATTGACTCGGCCTATCAAGGGCAGGAAGGCGTGTTGCTGGTGAAAAAGGCGCTGGAAGCGGGGCGGCCTTACGCGCTGGCGTTTGTGGACGTGCGCATGCCGCCCGGCTGGGATGGCGTCGAAACCACGCAAAAAATTTGGGCAACCGATCCTGACATCCAAATCGTCCTCTGCACGGCTTATTCCGATTACTCCTGGAATGAGGTGTTTGAAAAGATTGGCGATTGCGATAGGCTGGTCATCCTCAAAAAACCTTTTGACTCCGTTGAAGCGATTCAGTTGACCCACGCGCTGACGGAGAAATGGCGCCTGCACCGGCAGTCCGCGCGAAAAATGGACGAATTGGAGACCATGGTGCGGGAACGAACCGCGACGGTGCAAAAAACCAACACCGAACTGGCGGCGGCCAATCGCAGTCTGGTCAAGGAGTCCCGGCGCTCCAGAGAACTGGCGGAGGCGGCCACAGCCGGCACCAAAGCCAAAAGCGAGTTTCTCGCCGTCATGAGCCATGAGATTCGCACGCCCATGAACGGCATCATTGGCATGATAGACCTATTGCTTGACACCGAACTGGCGGCGGAACAGCGGGACTACGCCCAGACTGTTCAGCAGAGCGCCGAAGCCCTGCTGGCCATCCTGAATGACATTCTTGATTTCTCGAAAATCGAAGCCGGCAAGTTAAAACTGGAATCGATTGATTTCAACCTGCGCCAGATGGTGGAGGGCGTCGTGGCGCTGCTGGCCGAGCGCGCGAAAAGCAAGGGCATCAAGCTACTGTGGTCCGTTGATCCGGAAATGCCGGCGTCCTTGCGCGGCGATCCCAACCGCCTGCGCCAGGTGCTTTTGAATCTCATGAGCAACGCCATCAAGTTCACCGAGCACGGTGAAATAGCCGTTGAATGCTCCAACCAGGGCAAGGCCGGCCAGGCGCCCGAACTTCATTGCGCCGTCCGTGACAGTGGCATCGGCTTATCGGACGAGTCCCGGCTGAAACTGTTCCAACCCTTCACGCAAGCGGACGCTTCCACAACCCGCAAGTTTGGCGGCACCGGTCTGGGTCTTGCCATTTGCCGGAAACTCGTGGAATTGATGGGGGGAACCATCGGGGTCGCGAGCGCTGAAGGCAAAGGTTCCACTTTCTGGTTTGACGTGCGTCTGGAAGAATCCCCGGCTTCCCATCGCGTCGTCACGCCCAGGCCGGTTGGCGCGCCGGCACAAAACAAGGCCGGCGGCGCCCCTTTGTTGCGGATCCTTTTGGCGGAGGACAATGTGGTGAATCAAAAAGTGGCCGTTCTCCAATTCCGCAAACTGGGCTGCGAAATCGAGGTCGTCGGCAACGGGAGCGACGCTTTGGACGCCTGGCAGCACGGCAGGTATGATATTATTTTCATGGATTGCCAGATGCCCGAAATGGACGGCCTCGAGGCTACGCGGAAAATCCGCGCTTTGGAAAAAACGCGCTCGCTCGCACCCATCCGCATCGTCGCGATGACCGCTTCCGCCATGGCGGGCGACCGCGACAACTGTTTGCAGGCCGGCATGGACGATTACATCTCGAAGCCGGTGAAGACCGAGGAGATCGGGAAGCTGTTGCAATGTAATTTTCCCAGTCGCTTCAGCCAGAACCCCGGGTTGCCCCAAGAGTTGCAAACCCGAGCACGGTCATTGACACGCCATGACTAAATCAAACGACAACAAAAACCGGCGGGTGCTGGTCATCGACGATAATCAGTCCATTCACGATGATTTTCGCAAAATCCTGTCCCCCGCCGCCAGCACGACCGCGGCCTTGGAGGCGGCGGAGGCGGAGGTGTTTGGGGAGGAGAACACGGATACAGTCCGGCAAACCCCATTTGAAATTGACTCGGCCTATCAAGGACAGGAAGGCGTGTTGCTGGTGAAAAAAGCGATGGAGGCGGGGCAGCCTTACGCGATGGCTTTCGTGGATGTACGCATGCCGCCCGGCTGGGACGGCATCGAAACAACCTTGAAACTTTGGAAAATTGATCCCAGCCTCCAAGTTGTTCTTTGCACGGCCTACTCCGATTATTCGTGGGGTGAAATATTTGAAAAATTTGGCCCGCGCGACGGATTGCTCATTCTCAAAAAGCCGTTTGATTCCGTGGAAGCGCTCCAAATAGCGCAAGCGCTGACGGAGAAATGGTGGCTGCACCAGCAGTTCCAGCGAAAAATGGAAGACTTGGAGGGCCGGGTCGCCGAGCGCACCCGCGAGTTGCATGAGAGCAACCGCACGCTCCAGACGGAAGTCATCCAGCACACGCAGTCGGAGGAGGAGTTGCGGTTGAAGACCGCGTTCCTCGAGGCCCAGGTAAACTCCTCCCTGGACGGAATCCTGGTGGTGGACTTGCAGGGCAAGACGATTCTCCAAAACCAGCGGATGGTTGAGTTGCTGAAACTTCCCCTGCACATTTTGGACAGTGATGATAACGAGATACAGCGTCGCTGGGTCGCGGGCATGACCAAAAATCCCGAACAGTTCGCCGAAAGAATCAATTATCTTTATTCTCACCCGAACGAAATCGGCCGCGATGAGACGGAATTTAAAGACGGGACGATTCTGGACCGGTACTCGGCTCCCGTTGTTGGCAAAGACGGAAAATACTACGGCAGAATCTGGACGATCCGCGAGATCACCGAACGCAAGCAGCTCGAAGCCCGGTTGGTTCAATCCCAAAAACTGGAAACCGTCGGCAAGCTGGCCGGCGGCATCGCGCACGAGTTCAACAGCATCCTGACGGCCATCATCGGCCAGAGCGAACTGCTGCTCAACGATCTTCCCGCCGGAAGTCCGTTGGCCAATAACGCGGCGGAAATCAGCAAAGCCGCCAATCGCGCCGCCACGTTGACGCGGCAGCTTCTGGCTTATGGACGCAAACAAATTCTCCAGCCCGAAATACTCGACCTGAATTCCGTCCTGGCGGGCATGGACGGCATGTTGCGCCAACTCATAGGCAATGGTGTGAATACGCAGATCATTCCCGCCCCGGACCTGCACGCGGCGAAAGCGGACGCCGGACAAATTGAACAGGTAATCATGAACATGGCCATGAACGCCGCGGATGCCATGCCGCATGGCGGCAAACTCACGCTCGAAACCGCCAACGCCACGCTGGATCAAGACTATGTCAGCCACTTTCCTGAATTGAAGGCGGGAGAATATGTGATGCTCGCCATCACCGACACAGGCATAGGCATGAGCGAGGAAGTCAAGGCGCGCGTCTTTGAGCCGTTTTTCACGACCAAAGGCGTCGGACAGGGCACCGGTTTGGGATTGTCCACCTGTTACGGCATTGTCAAACAAAGCGGCGGCCATGTCAATGTCTATAGCGAACCCGGCCGCGGCACCACCTTTAAAGTTTATCTGCCGCAAGTTGATGCGGCGGCGGAAATTCCCGCCCGGCGCGCCGCCACGCCGGACCTGCCACGCGGGACGGAAACCATCCTGCTGGTCGAGGATGATCCCGCCTTGCGCGACATGGCCGCGACATTGTTGAGGCGGCTGGGTTACACGCTTCTGTCGACGGTCAATGGCATCGAGGCATTAAGACTGATACAGCAGCGCGACGCCGGGCACATTGATTTGTTGTTCACCGATGTCGTCATGCCGCACATGAGCGGCAAGGAATTGGCGGACCGCATGCAGGCCTCGAATCCGCACACCAAGGTTCTTTTCACCTCCGCCTACACCGAAAATGCCATCGTCCATCAAGGCGTGTTGAACAAAGGCGTGGCCCTCCTGCAAAAACCGTTCACGCCATCCGCGCTGGCGTGCAAAGTGAGGGAGGTGCTGGATCAACCCGTTAATCCGCGCCCTCCGTCTTAATGCCGCCGGTCGCCCCGCATGTCCGAAAATTCCGTCAGCCTGCCAAAAAGGCTTGTCAGAACCCGGGATTGGCCCAAAATCACCCGCGAATTCTGCCATGGACTCCAGAACATGAATTCCCTGTAAAATCACTTTTAAAAACTTTGCCGGCGCTTCTCCGCTTGAGAGTCGCCCTGCCCGGCAATCTGAAAGACCCTATCAAATGAATAACACCTCCGTCAAAGCCGCCAAAGCCTGCGGCACAAGCCGGCGCATCTTTCTCGCCCAAACCGCCGGGCTGACCGCAATGGCGGCGGCCGCGTCCGCCCCCGTTGCAATGGCCGGCGCCGCGCCCGCCGCGCTTCCCGCGGACAACAATTCCTTCCCTGAGAATTTTTGGTGGGGCGCAGCCACCGCCGCTTATCAAGTTGAAGGCGCGGCAAATGAGGATGGCCGCAAACCCGGCGTCTGGGACACATTCAGCCACACTCCCGGTCGCGTGGCGCAAGGTGATACTGGCGACGTGGCTTGTGATCATTACCACCGCTTCGCGGACGACGTGGAGTTGATGGCCGAACTCGGCATCAAACATTATCGCTTCAGTATTGCGTGGCCGCGTATCATTCCTGACGGCCGCGGCGCGGTGAATGAAAAAGGCGTCGATTTTTATCGCCGCCTGATCGATAAGCTGCTTGAACACGGCATCACGCCGCATGCAACGCTGTTTCACTGGGACAGTCCTCAGGCGCTTGAGTACCTTTACGGTTCCTGGGGCAGCCGGGAAATGGCGAAGGACTTCGCGGATTACTGCACCCAGGTTGTAAAGCGCCTGGGCGACCGCATCACCAACTGGATGACAATAAACGAAATTTACTGCTTCACCTACCTGGGCTACGGCGTGAACGAAGTCCCGGCTTTCGCGCCCGGCACCGTGGTCAATTCGCGCCAAAAGGTTCTCCAGACCGTGCATCATGCGTTGCTCGCGCACGGTCTCGCCTGCCAGGCCATCCGCGCAGCCACACCCAAACCCGCGCAAGTCGCTCTGGTCGTGAATTATGATTCCTTCGTTCCCGTCATTGAAACGCCGGAAAATATCGAGGCGGCGAAGCGCGCCTTCGTCGCCGAGGAGCACAACGGCACGGTGCTGGTCCCCGCGCTCACGGGCCAATATAACCCGCTGACCATCGAGACGCTTGGCGCCAATGCGCCGAAGGTCCAGGAGGGCGACATGAAAATCATCGGACAGCCGCTTGATGTGTTGGGTTTCAACAACTACACCGGCTCTTACGTGCGTGCAGCCAGCAATGCGCGCGGCTACGAAGTGCTGCCGCTGCCGCGCGAGTATCCGCAAATGCATATGCCCTGGCTCAACTTCGTCCCGGAATCGCTTTATTGGGGCGTGCGATTGGTCTCCGAGGCGCTTGGCAAAAAGGATCTGCCCATCGTCATCTCCGAAAACGGCTGCGCCACCGAGGACGATATGACCGCGACCGGCGAGTTTTTCGATTTGAGCCGCATCATGTATCTGCGCTCCTATCTTCGCAGCGCCCGCCGGTCCATTGCCGAAGGTTATCCGTTAAAAGGCTATTTTCATTGGAGCCTGTTGGACAACTTTGAATGGGCCTGCGGCTATACGCGACGCTTCGGCATGACGCACGTTGACTTCAAGACACAGCAACGAATTCCCAAACAAAGCTTTCACTGGTACCAAAAGGCCATTCAGGAAAACCGGGTGGTGTAGCGGAAAAATTCCCACCGCCTTACCACCAGTCCCGCGTTTGCACGATGGGCGCGGTCAGTGTCACAGTCGTCCCGCCGCCCGCCCGGCTCTCGATTTCGATCTGACCACCGATTTCGGCCGCGCGCCGCCTCATGTTTTTTATCCCGTTGCCGGAAACTTTTTGCGCGGGGTCAAAACCGACCCCATGGTCCTGGATGCGGAATTGAAATTCCTGTTGGTGACGCCGCACCAAAATCTCCGCCGTCGTGGAATGGGAATGTTTCAGCAGGTTGTGCAGCGACTCCTTGAACAGTGGCAGCACGTTGCGGCGGAAAGCCAGCGGCAAATCCACCGACTGAAAATCACCGTCCTGGTCGAATTTGAAGCTCATCGTTTGCAGCATCAAACGCGAAGTTTCCTGCAAGCGCGTGACCAGGTCGCTTAATTTGTCATGCGTCGGGTCGATGAACCAGATGATGTCGCGCAGCACGTCGATGGTTTGCACCGCAATGCCGCGCATCTGGACCGCATCCGCGCTGGACGGGCTTTGCTCCATCAATTGCGCGAGCAGGGAAATGCTGCCGAGGTTCGCGCCGACCTCATCGTGCAGATCGCGCGCGATGCGCAGGCGCAGCCTCTCCAACTCCCGCAGACGACTGACCCGGACGGAATAAAGCGCAAGCAAAATGGCGGCCAGAAATAATCCGCCGGCCGCCTTGAACCACCATTGCTGCCAAAAATACGGCAGCACCGTCAGCTTTACCACCGCGCCAGTTTCGTTCCAGGCGCCATCGTTGTTGCAAGCCTGCACTTGAAATTGGTAGTCCCCGGGCGGAATGAAACCGTAACTGACCGCGTGGCGGTCGCCGCCGTCCACCCAGTCTTCCTCCAGCCCCTTCAGCCGCCACTTGAATTTCACCTTGTCGGGAGAAGTGAAGCTCAACGCGGAAAACTTGAATTCAAAGTAGTGCCGCCCGGCGGCGATGCGCATTTGCGGCGGCACAGCGGCAGCCGGACGCGCCGGCGCGTTTTTTTTCGCGATGTTCTCGCCATCAACCCAGACTTCCTCAATCCGCACCGGCGGTGGCAGGCGGTTCAATCGCAACGCCGACGGATCCACCCATACCGCGCCTTTGACAGTGGTGAACCATAACCGTCCGTCGCGACCGCGCCAGCAGTTGGGCTGCGAGCCGCCGGAACATTGCAGTGCCGGCAACCCGTCAAATGTTCCGTAGGTCACAAATGTGGGAATCCTGTTTCCGCCGTTGGCGAATTCGTTCAGTTCGCGCTTGCTGACGCGGACGACACCGACGCGGGTGCCGAGCCACAGTTGGCTGCGGTCATCCTCAAGAATCTGGCTCACATGCTCGCTGGGCAAATCCTGCCGCACGGTGAAACGCGTGAACCGTCCGTCCTTGAACCGCAGCAAGCCGCCGCCCAACGTCCCAATCCACAGCGTGTCGTCGTTGTCAAAATAGAGCGACCAGAACCGTTCGCCGCCGGAAAGCGCGCCGCGGCTGCGCGCGCCGAAGGGATCCGCCGCCGCCGCCGCTTTCAAGGCGGATTCATCGGTGCGCGAATCCTCGGGCCGGAATGATTCAAATTTTCCGGCGTGCAGACGGCGCAACTCGCCCAGCGCGGTCCCCACCCAGATGTCGCCGGTCTTGTCCTCGGTGATGGACAGCACGTACGCGGGCGTGAATCCATCTCCGATGGTGAAAGTTTTCAGGACACCCTTGTCCCAGCGGAACAGACCGAATTCGCAGCCCATCCACAGCGCGCCATGATGGTCGCGATACATACAACGCACGACAGTACCAATGTTGTTCTCGGAAAATGGCCTGTCAAACACGCCATCCTTCAACTCCATCAACCCATTTTGGGTGGAGCCGACCCATAGCCGGCCATCGCCGGCGGGCAGCACTTTGGTTTCCTCGAAAATATTTGAGACAGGCGGCGTGAACAGGGTGAACTTTTCATCCTGCCAGCGCCAAACCTGCTTGCCGCCTGTGCCAAACCACATTGCGCCCTTCTCATCCTCGCAAACGGAACAAGCCAGTTTGCTGTCCACGCCGCCATCCGGCGAAACAACATGAAAAATCCGGGGCCGCAACTTGGCCAAACCGCCGTCGGCCAGTCCCACCCAGATGTCGCCTTCGTGATCCTCAAGCCAGCACAGCACGGCGCCGCTCACCTTGTCCTTCGCGTCCTGTACCCAGGCGACCTGCCCGTCAGAGTAAATGTGACCGATGCCTTTCCGGCCATGCCAGAACCACAGTCCGTCACGGGAATCGACAAAAAACCCGGTGGATGCGCCAAAATATTTGGAAACCATTTCTTCTTCGCGGTTGCCGCGGGTCCAGAACGTGGGTTCCACGGTCCAGGTCCGCGCGAGACATTTGCGCAGATGCCCGGATGTCAGAACCCAGAATCCGCCTTCTTTGCACGGTATCATTTGCCGCACATCCACCTCCGCCTCGCCGTTGGTCGGCGTCATGTTCACAAATGTTTTGCCGTCCCAGTAAGCCAGTTCCTTGTCAGTCCCGACCCAGATTCTGTCGGCAGCGTCGGTGACCATTACGTTGATGGAACGGCCTCGCAGTCCGGGCGGATTGGCAAGTGTGACCGTGTTGGTGCCGCGCAATTGCGCAAGCAGGCCGTCGCTCGTGCGATACCAAATGACGCCCGCTGCGTCCTCGTGAAACATCGGTTCCAGACTTGCGTTGGGCGGCGCGATGGCCTTCCAGCGGTTGGTCACCAGCCCCTCGGTTCGTCGGAAGACCAATCCTGAGCGCGATGAAAACTCCAGCCGGCCCGGCCGGTCGCTCAAGATTTGCTCCAACCACGAGCGCGGCGTGTCGTTGTTCAAATATTCGAAACGAAAATGTCCGTCGCGGCACGCCACCAAACCGCCTTCGACGTTGCCGATCCAGAGCGTGCCCGCGGCATCCACCAACAGTTTGACAACCTCGATGGACTTGAGTTCGGGCGTGTTTTCCGGATCAAAGTTCACGAAGCGCGCGCCATCGAAACGCGCCAGCCCGCCGTGACGCGTGCCAACCCAGATGTAGCCGTCCGGCGTCTGCGCAAGGCTCGTCACCGTGCTGTCCGGCAGGCCTGAGTCCGTGTCCCAAACCCGCACGACATCGTCCTCCGGAGGCGGAAGAGTATCAGCCGCCGCATGGCAAACCAAAAATGCAGCCAGCCATGGCCCGGCGATACGGCAAACCGTTGAAAATAGCTTTTGCAATATGAATATCGCAGCATCATCCCACCCGACGTAGAAATTGCAAGCCGCCAACCTCCCACGCCGCGCGTTTGGCTGCGGGAACAACAATCAGAACGCCTCAATGAATTTTTTCGGGCACCATCCCTTCGGCACAACGGCCCCCCAGTTCTTGGAGCCAGAGAGGAACCCTGCTGAAAACAGAAAGCGCGTCCCTGCCCATCACCTGGCCAAGGACGCGCTGTTCGGGTTGTCAGGGATTATGGCAATTCCAACGAGTAGAATTGCATCGTGTTGTTGGTGTTGACGGGCAGATTCGCTGAGAACGCGCCCGTGCCATCAAAGTTTCCTGATGTCACAGTCGTCCACGAGGAAAGCGGCAGAGCCAGATTCGTCGAGGACAGGACGATGTAGGCGCCATTGGGGGCGCCGCCGCTGCCGCTAAAGACGAGGTTTTTGCCCGCCAGGACCGCATGCATCGATGGCGGCAGCGTCAGCGGCAGAACATCAATGAGCGCCTGACCCGTGGTTTGCGTCCCTGTCACAGAATCCTGGATGTAGTAGTTGAACTCGTCGTAACCCACAAAACCCGGCGCCGGCGTGTAGGTGAAGCAGGTGCCTCCGGAGACGTTTTGAACGAACGAGGCTCCGCTGGCGGCGTTGGTCGTGTACCAGTCCCACGAGATCGTGAGCGGATCGTTGTCCGGCTCACTGGCAGCCTGGAGCAACTCCGACATGTCGATGACGACGGAATTGTTCGAGTAAACCGAATAGGTGTGGGTGGGCGCAATGGGAACCTGGTTGGTCTCCACAATCGTCAGCTTGGCGACCGTGCTGGTGACGGAACCGGAAGCGTTGCTGATGACGACCACAAAGTTGGTCCCCTGTCCGCCAGCCATCGGGTTAAGGAAGGTCAAGGTGCGATTGGTCGCGCCAGCCAACTGCCCCGCTTGTTGGTCAACCCATTGGTAGGACAACGGCGGACGGCCTGTGGCGACAACGGAGAACGTCGCGCTATCGCCCGATTGGACGCTGGCATCACGCACAACGTCATTCGCCGCCGGCTCCGTCACAATTTGCGGTTTGCCGGGCGCCAGGGCCTGGCCGATTCCGGAAAGTTCGACGCGCACCGCGGATTCGAGTATGGCGCCGGGAGCCGTGGAAGGAAGGGTGGTCACAAAGTCCAGCGTGTTTACTCCCGGAACAAAGCCGTTGGAGATGACAAAGGGCGCCGCATACTTGCCACTGGCGGAATAGCTGGCAGGGTTGGAGTTTCCAGTGGAGACGCCGTTGATGAGAATATCGGAACAGTATTGATTGACCCAGACAATACCCGTGATGCTGGCGGGTTGCGTTGTGTCCACCGAGTCCAACAGGAACTTCGTGCGGTAAACATAGTTTCCGAACAACGAAGCATAGAAGTTGGCTTGCTCCCCAATCCAGGCCGAGGCGGAGTCAGGGTTGGAAAAATTGCCGCCGTAGCTTGCGATGGGATTTGCAAACATATTATAGACGAGCGCGTTTGGGCCGGGATAACTGGCGTCTGCGCTGTCAACCATGGTATAATGAGGGTCGGGATTGCCCGGCAAGTTGACCGTGTCGAGTATTCCATTCGTGCTGATGCCTGTATCGTAAAGTTCGGAAAACGCGGCTCCAACCGACACCTGGGCCACGATGCTTGTCTTGCTGCCGTAAGCATTGGTCGCAACCAGCCAATAGCTGCCCGCCACGGGAAACGTCACGTTGCTGATGGTCAGCGTGGAATTGGTCTGGTTCGGCACATTGGTCCAGCCGCCGGCGCTGCTATTGGTTGCCTGCCATTGGAAATAAATAGGCAGAGAGCCGCTAACCAGCGGGGCAAGCGACAGGGTCTGACCGTAGCCGATTAGCGTGTTCGCCGTAGGTTGCAGCGGGAAAGAGGGCGGATTCAAAGCGCCGCCGGTGACGAATGCCATTTGGTTCGAAGCACGCGCCACGCTGCTTATGCGCACCTCGTCCACGCTGCCTATCACAGCTTCACCGTTGGCGTTAGCCGCCGGATAGTTTCGACCGCTGCCTCCAATGCCGAACGCGGGCTGGACGGTTCCCGCCCCGCTGGACGTTGTGCCGTTCAAGGCTCTGGTCATCGTAAAAGTCGCCAGCAAATCCGCATAGGTGCGGTTGGCATCAAGCAGCGTCCAATAAAACTTCAGAATGTTGGGGGTATCGCCGTTGGTCGGGTTATTGCCGGTGCAGGTGACGGCGACGTGATACCATTGGTTCGCCACGGCGGCATCGGACCCGGTGGTGGGAAGCTTTGCCTTCCAATCATTATCCGAACCACTGCCTCCGAGCAAGTTGAACTCCACCTCTCCCGCTTCATCTATGCGGAACTGCCAGCCGCGCTGGCTAAGCCCTAGCGTATTATCTCCGCAAATGATTTCCTGGTTGTTGGCCAAAGCCAGCACGTTCCCGGTGAATTTAACCGCTGCTTCAAAAGTGAAGGCTCCGGTATTCGTGTCGCTAAACGATGAAACATCGGAAAACTTGCCGCCATAACAGAACCCGTTCTTGTCGGTCGTGGTCATGCAAGTGCCCAACCCGGCAAAGGACGTGTTGCCCAGGCTTGTATCGCCATATGGAGGGGTTCCCGGGGTGGGCAGGCCCGCATTGGTGAGCGTAATGCTGGCGTTGGTGACGGCGTCCGCCACCAAGATGTTCGTCACCCCGTTGGTAAGGAGCGGATCATCCAAATGCCAGAGATGCAGTGTGCTGACGTCTGGCGTGTAGGGAATTTGCAATCCGGCCTGGGCGGAAATCACCGCGGCCAGCGCGCCAGCCGTGATGAAGGCTCGGCGGAAGAATTTTGGGTATAAGGCGGTAAGTTTCATGTGTTATTTTATTGTTTAACTTTATGGAGTCGATTTTGTGTGAAGGCCAATTGGGTTTGGATGATTAAGATCATGCCACGCCACGAGGCGATTGCTTCCGCGCGTGACATGCTTGGAGTGACGTGAATTAACGCATAAACTTTCATGGCTTTTTCACGATCAGTTTACGCCGCTATGAATTCGCGTCCATCCCGCAAACGCGGGATTTTCAGTCCCGCGTTTGCGGGATGGACAAAACCGGGGGTCCCGCTACTTTGTCGTCGTGTAAAATACAACTCGGGATGCTCCAATTTCAGGCGGATAGCATGGAGAGGGCGATGATTTAAACGAAAGTGATACTACCACCGTGATACGATCTCTTCCCTTTTTCCCCTTGGCCGGCCCTGTTGTCCGTCCGCTGCATTTGGCGGGCCGGCAAGTGATGAACCGGGGTTTATGTTGCCTGGCATGGCTCGGATTGGCGGTCTCGTTGCGCGCCGTCAATGCGCCCACCGGTTTGCTCTGCGACTTGATGGAGCAACCGCAGTTGACCGTCGTTACCACGGCCGCGCCCCAATTTGGCTGGATCTACAACCCGTCGTTTCGCAACGACTCTCAGGCCGGCTATCGCATCATTGCCGCATCAAGCCTGACGCTCGCCAGCCAGGGCCAGGGGGACTTGTGGGATTCCGGCCTGGTCGCAAACGCCGCCTCGATTAACGTGCCCTACGCCGGCGCCGCCTTGCAGGCGAACACGACTTATTACTGGAGCGTCCAAACGCGGGACAGCGCCGACCAAACCAGCCCCCTGTCGGCCGTTCAGCAGTTTCGCACGGACACGCAGTTCAGCAGCGGCCCGAACCTGCTCTACAACGTGTCCACGAACATCTGGGCCAATCGCTATCCGATTGCCTTTTCGGGCGTGGCGCCCGTGCTGGTCGCGAACACGGCGCCGGGACGGTGGTTCGTCGATTTTGGCCAGGATGCTTTCGGCTACGCCACCGTGCAACTGAACGGTTCGTTCAACGGCACCAATGTTCAGGCGCGCTTTGGCGAGATGGCCACGGGAACAACCGTGGATACCGCCCCGCCGTCCGGCAGTTCGGTGCGCTACGGAACCGCCTCCTTCACTCTGACCAATGGCAATGTTGTTTACTCTGTCAGACCGCCGTCTTTTAACGGCCAACCCGACACCCAGGTCGTCAACCCGCCAACCTCCTATGGCGTGGTCATGCCCTTCCGCTATTTTGAATTGACCAACTGCCCGCCCGGCGCCGTCCTCACAGCGGCGAACATCACGCAACAACGCCTCCTTTACCCGTTCAACACCAATGCCGCCGCCTTCTGCAGTTCCAGCGCGGCGCTGAACCAGGTATGGAATCTGTGCCGGTCTTCCATGCAGGTGCTGGGGTTCGATGGCATCTATGTGGATGGCGACCGCGAACGCACGCCTTACGAGGCGGATTCCTACATTCACCAGTTAAGCTCCTACGCGGTGGACCGCGAATTCACCATGGCGCGCGATAGCTTCGAGTATCTGCTCTCGCATCCGACCTGGCCGACGGAATGGAAGTTTCACATGGTCCTCATCGCCTGGGCGGACTATCTCCAGACCGGCAACACGAATTTGCTCGGCGCGCATTACACCGCCCTCCATGCCGACGCGTTCACCTGGGCTGCGACGGGCAACGGCCTGATGAAAGGGTTTCCGAATTATCCGCAAACGACGAATTCCGACATCGTGGACTGGCCTGCGGCCGACCGCGACGGCTTTGTCATTTCAAGCGGCAGCTACTTGAATTGGACCAATTCCGTCAATAACGCCTTTTACTACCGCGCCCTGCAAACGATGGCCAACATCGCCACGGTCTTGGGCTACAGCAACGACGCCGCCACTTACACCTCGGACGCCACCCAGGTTTACAGCGCCTACAACGCAGCCTTCTGGAACAGCAGTTCGCAAAGCTACGTGGATGGCGTCGGCACCACCCATTCCGCGGCGCACGCCAATTTCTTTCCGCTCGACTTTGGGTTGGTGCCGGCCACCAACCAAGCCGCCACGCTGAACTACCTTCATGGGCGCATCAGCGCCAATGGCGGCATGCCGCCCAGCGTCTATGGCGCGCAGTATTTGCTGGAAGCGTTGTTCCAGCAGGGCGACGCGGACACCGCCCTGGGTTTGATGACCACAAACGGCCCGCGCGGTTGGCTGAACATGATCAGCCTCGGTTCCACCATTACGACCGAAGCCTGGAATTTCACTGACAAAGCAAACATGGACTGGAATCACGCCTGGGGAGCGGCGGCGGGAAACCTGATTCAACGTTTCGTCCTCGGCCTGCGCCCCATTGCCGCCGGTTACAGCCAATTCCTTATCCAGCCCCAGCTTGGCCAGACGCTATCGTATGCGCAAGGGATCGTGCCAACGATCCGCGGGCCGGTGTCCATCCAAGCCAGCAATGCGCCGGGACAATTTCAACTTCTGGTGACCATTCCCGGCAACGCCGCCGCCACCGTCATGCTGCCCGCGCTGGGCGCAACCAACCCGGTCGTCCTCCTCGACGGCAGCATTGCCTCCTCTGTGTTGTCCAATGACTGGCTCACTGTCACCAATGTCGGTTCAGGACAGCACGCGCTCTGGTTGAGCACCAACAACACGCCCTCACAAACCATGCTTTACAGTAATTGGGCCGCCGCCTGGTTCGGAACCAACGCGGCCAACCCCGCCATCGCCGGCATGGCGGCCGACCCGGACGGCGACGGCCAGAACAACTACAACGAATTCATCGCCGGCACCGACCCGACCAGCCCGCAGTCCGTTTTTCACATTGGAAACATTGCCAATTTCACGCCGTTTTCTTTATCGCTATCCGGAGTGGCGGGCCGCGCCTACGTCCTGCAACGGACGACCGGCTTGACCACGCCCGGCTGGAACTCCGTCGCAACCAACGGCCCGCTTGCGGCCAGCCAGACGATTTCATTGACAGACCCGCAACCACCGTTATCGGGCGCTTTCTATCGCGTGGCCGTCAGCCTGCCGTGACAAATCCGGCGCCATTATTTCACACTCACTGCGCCCATCACGTAAACGCGGGACTGGCGGCAGGCCTGAAAGGGAGTTAGAGTCGGTAAGTTCATAAAAGCGAACACGGATCAGAATGGAGACCATTTCTAAAGCGGGCAAAGCATCAGTGACAAAATCAATGGGCAACGCGCCCGTGAGTGTGTGGCTGGTGGAGGATAACCATGTCTTTCGCAACACCGTCGTGCGCGTGTTGAGCCACATTGACGGCATAGAGTGTCCCCAACATTTCTCCAACGCCGAAGACGTGCTCGACGCCATGCTGGGCGGCGGCGTCCCGGATGTAATTTTGCTGGATGTGGAATTGCCCGGTCAGAATGGCATTGATGCGATCCAGAAAATCAAATCCATTTCGCCCTCCACCCGCATCGTGATGCTGACGGTTTTTGACGATCATGAAAAAATCTTCAGGGCCATTTGCGCCGGC
>CAZLEE010000099.1:0-15393 GCA_964558455.1 uncultured Verrucomicrobiota bacterium
TCAAACTCTGGGAGTCTCTCCAGCAGAGCTGGAGGATTTATTGGGTATTAAGATTGGAATTAAAAGGTTATGAGACCTGAGCAATGGGATGTTTTCAAAAGGGCGGCGCGCCTGGAAAAGCTGGACAAGGTGCCGATGGCCATGATCGTGGACAGTCCGTGGATACCAGGCCATCTCGGACTGAACCACATGGACTATTACCTTGATCCCGAAGTGTGGTTTCAGGCGCAGTTGAAAATTCGCCGGGAATTTCCCGACATCATCTGGGTGCCGTCGTGGTGGATGGAATATGGCATGGCAGCCGAACCGTCGGCGCTGGGGGCCAAGATCAAATTCTGGCAGGACAACACGCCCAGCGCGAGCCATGGTCTTTCCAAAATCGAGGACATGGCGAACCTCCCGGATTACGAAGTGGAAAATGACGCCTTCATGGCCATGACCCTGCATCGCATCCGCATGCAGCGGCAGCGCATCCTGGACACGGGAGAAATCCTGCCCATGATCACTTCGCGCGGCCCGATGTGTACGGCCGGCTTCGTGCGCGGCACAACCGAGTTCATGATGGACTTGGTGGAGAACCCGGAATGGGCGCACAAGCTTCTCGACCTATGCACACGACTGATCATCGACTGGCTCAAAGCCCAGCACAAGGCCATGGGCGGCACGGTTGAAGGAATTTTCATCCTCGACGACATCGTTGGCTTCGTCGGCAAGGAGCATTACCAGGAATTCGCCCATCCCTATCTGAAACGGATTTGCGACGCCTTCCCGAAGGACTGGGTGAAACTTTATCACAACGACGCCGGGATCAACGTCTGCCTGGATCATCTGCCGGACGCCGGATTCAACGTCTTGAACTGGGGCAAGCAAACAGACATTGCCGAAGTCAAGGCGCGGGTGGGCAACCGGATGTGTTTGATGGGAAATGTGAATCCGCTGGAAGTGGGAGTGCGCGGCACGCCGAAGGAAGTGCGCGCGGCGACGCTGGACGTTTTGGAAAAAAGCGGCGGCCAGGGAATCATCCTTTCCGTTGGAGGCGGAATCAGCCCCGGCATGCCCAAACAAAACATTGAAGCCATGTTGCAGGCTCTGCGCGATTACAACTCGAAATAAAAGCAGGCTCAACCGCGCAAACCGTCCGAGGCGGCGATGAGGTTAAACTGGCAGCCTTCGACAAAGAAATCAAAGAAGTCCGGGTGCGTTTCCAGGCGGCAATGGGTGACGCGTTTGACCATGTCCTCCAGCTCGCGCCGTTTCGCGCAGGAAAGCAGAGCCAGGCAGGCCCCTTCGATGGAAGCGTTGCCGATGTGGAGAAACTTGGCTTCGTCAATATCGGGAATAAGGCCGATGCGTTTGGCGGAGGAAATATCCAGGTGACTGCCGAATCCGCCGGCCAGATAAAAGACGCCGACCTCATCAAAACGGATTGCGCAACGATCAAAAATCACGCGCAAACCCGCCGCGTTGGCGCCCTTGGCCTGGGCCAGCTCGCTGACGTCGCTCTCGGTAAACACGATTTGTTCGCCGTCCTTCGCGTCAAGCACAACAGGTTCCGGGCCGTGCTTGAAACGACCCATGGAATTCATCCGCCCGGTCCTGAGCAACTCGCTCAAAAGATCAATCAGGCCGGATCCGCAAATGCCTTCCGCCTCGCCGTTGCCGATGACCTGGAGGCGCATGGTTTGATCGAGGTTGATGGCGACCTTTTCAATCGCTCCAGGCAATCCGGGCATCCCGCAGGAAATTTTCCCGCCTTCAAAAGCCGGCCCGGCGGGACAGGAGGCGGCAAGGATTTTATCTTTGTTGCCCAGGATCAACTCCGTGTTGGTGCCAATGTCCATGATGGCGACAAGACGGTCCTCATGGGCGAGGTCCACCGCCAGCATGCAGGCGGCGGCATCGGCCCCGACATGGCCGCTGATAATGGGCAGGCCATAGATTCGCGCCTTGGGATGGAGCGGCAGACCGAGATGCCGGGCGGATTCGACCACGCTGGTGGTGGCGCGGCAGCCTTGCGCCATTTCCACTTCCGTGATGGATTGATACGGACTTCGACCGATGGAATAAACATTAAGGCGAAAGAAAATATCGCGCATGGTCGAGTTGCCGGCCACGACCATTTCGTAGATGGAATTCGGATCAACGGGAAACTCCTCAATGGCGCGGGTGAGATAGCCGGCCAAGGTCCGTTGCAACAACTTGGTGCCGTCCTGCGTGTCATAATGGATGCGGGCCATCACGTCCGAACCGCCGAACCGTTGCGGATTTTCAAAGGCGGCGTCCGACACGACCTCGCCTGTTTCCAAGTTGATCAGGCGCAGCACAACCGTCGTGGTGCCCAGATCCATGGCCAGCCCGTGAATCGGCCCCTGCCCCCGGTCAATTTCCACCCCGTCCAAAAGAATCCGGTCGCCATCGCGCGTCACCGCCGGGTCGGGCGCAAGCTTTTGCTTGCCCGCCGGAAGTTGCAGGGCGCGGCGTTCGATGCGCATCTCGCCGCGGCGCATGGTGTGGCAACGGACAACCCCGGATTCGGCGACGATCCGGCAGCGGCAGGACAACCGGAAATTCTCCCGCAAATGCTGTTCTTCGGGGCCTTTGGGCGAAAGGCAATCCATGCCGGCAACAACCTCCACCACGCATTCCTTGCACTTGCCCTGTTTGTGGCAGGACGTGGGCACCCGGATGCCGAGCGCGTCGGCGTAGTCAAAAAGCGACGAACCGGGCGCAACGCGGCTGTGCTGGTGGTTAAAATATAATTCAACACTCATGGACAAAACTCGATTGCAACGACCGGAAGCGTATTCACGCCCCCGCCTTCGCCCCGGATTTCTTCCTTTGCCGGAGGAATGTTTGAAGGTGCGCGGGATGATTGTGCCAAAATTTAATCAGATCCGAAAAAACCCGGAGCGTTTCGGGGCGGAGATGATGCTCAATGACCTCGACCTCCTGCCGCACCGTTTCCGCGCTCAGTCCGAGCAATTGCAGCAACTCGGTCAGGGTTTCGTGGCGCACCTTGATATGACTGGCCACGGCGCGCCCTTCCGCCGTCAGGGTAAAACCGCGGTATTTCTCATAATTGACAAAGCCGCGCTTGGCCAGCCGGCGCACCATGTTGGAGACAGATGAGCGGCTCAAACCGAGCGACACCGCCAGATCGGAAACCCGGGCATACCCCTTCAAATCAACCAATTCCTGCATCCGCTCCAAATGATCTTCGGTGGACTCCGACCGGCCTTGTCGGGCCATCGTTGTTTTCTTCAGGTTCACGCTCATGTGGGTTTTGTAGCAAATAATCGGGCGGATGGCGAGCCTTTCCCATAGCCTGCCAACCCTGTGCAATAAATGTTTTATACTTAAAACATTTATATTGACGACACAGTTCTTTTTTATTACAAAACAAAAGGAATGTCTGAAATGGAAACATTTTTGAGGGACGCCGGGCGGGCGATTCGCCGGATAAGCGAAATCGCGCCCTGGCTTATGGCCGGTTCGATTTGGGCGGCTTCGGCGTCATCTGCCTGCGCAAATCCGCCGGACGCCCCCGCCCCGCCGGACGTGGAAACCAACAGGCTGGACCCCAAGGCGACCCCGGCGGATGGACAGACTTGGAACTGGCACATGCAGAATACCATTATCGGGCAAGGCGATTTTGGTTTTCCCGCCAAATACTCCGGCCCGGCCAGTCTGAACAGCGAAGGCGAAGCCCAGGAAACAATCTCGCTGGACTTGTTTGCGGGGGTGCGGTTGTGGCGCGGCGCCGAGTTACATGCGGACGGGCTGATGTGGCAGGGCTACGGACTGAGCCAGACGCATGGCGTGGAGGCTTTTCCCAACGGCGACGCCTACAAAGCTGGCGCGGTAGAATCCCAATTCATGTTCTCGCGCCTGTTTATCCGTCAAACCATTGGTTTTGGCGGAAAACAGGAAATGGTTCCCGACGGTCAGCTCACCCTTGGGAGCAATCAGGACATTTCGCGGCTGACCATCACCATGGGACGGTTCAGTCCTTTGGACATATGCGACAACAACACCTACGCGAGCGACCCGCACACACAGTTTATGAATTGGGCGATGATGGGCAACCTCGCATGGGATTACGGCCAGGACACAGTCGGATTCACCACCGGCATTGCCGTGGAATTAAACCAGCCGAAATGGGCCTTGCGCTACGGCTTTTTTCAAATGGCGCAGGACAAGAACGGTTACACGGGGGACGACCAGTTTCTGATGTCGCCCCAAAGCGGAGCCTTCGGCCCGTTTTCGGAATCTTGGGCCATGATGACGGAATTTGAGCGGCGTTACAGCATCAACGATCATCCGGGAGCAATTCGGTTTCTGGCCTGGCTCAACGAAGCGGATATGGCCAGTTACGCGGGGGCGACATCCCTTCTGCTTGCCAACCCCAACAATGCGGAAGGGGACATTGCAGCGGCGCGCGCCTACCGCTATAAGTACGGTTTTGGGTTGAACTGGGAGCAGGAGATGGCAAAGAATATCGGCATGTTTTCGCGTCTGGGCTGGAATGACGGTCATGAGGAAGCGTGGACGTTTACCGACGCCAACTGGACGGCGTCGCTGGGCGTGAGCATCAAAGGCGAACCTTGGGGCCGGCCCGACGACACCTTCGGTCTTGCCGGGGTCGTAAGCGGCGCTTCGAGCGACAACCAAAAATTTCTGGAGGCAGGCGGCCAGGACATGCTGGACGGCGACGGCGCGCTGAATTACGGCTGCGAGAAAGTCCTTGAAACTTACTACAGTTTCAAAGTCTGTGAATATGTCCACACCACGTTGGATTATCAATTCATCACCAACCCGGCGTTCAACCGGGATCGCGGGCCGGTGTCAGTTTTCGGCGCAAGACTCCATTGGGAATTTTGAGAAATAAAAAATTATGATTGACGACAAAAGTGCAGCCCCGGCCCCCCGCGAACCAGCCAGGGAGGAAAACGCTGCGACTTCGGACCCCGGAAGCATGTCGATTGAAGGGATGCATGGCAGCGTGAATATTCCTTCCAATCAAGCCGGGTTCTGGCAGCAATGGCGGGCGTTCGTCGGTCCGGCCGTCCTCATCAGCGTCGGCTACATGGACCCCGGCAATTGGGGCACCGATCTGCAAAGCGGGGCGCAATTCAAATTCGGACTGCTTTGGGTGGTCGGACTGGCCAGCTTGATGGCCATCTTCATGCAAGTCATCTCCGCCCGTTTGGGCGTGGTCACAGGAAAGGACCTGGCTCAGTGCTGCCGTGATTGGTATCCGCGCTGGACGCGCTGGCCAAACTGGTTGTTCTGCGAAATGGCCATCGGCGCCTGCGATCTGGCCGAGGTGCTGGGCAGCGCCGTCGCCATTAATATCATGTTCCATATCCCGCTTTTCTGGGCTGTCATTATCACAGGGTTGGACGTTTTGCTTCTCCTGGCCCTGCAAGGCTTCGGCATGCGGACCATCGAGGCGATTGTTCTGCTGTTGATCGCGACCATTGGCACGTGCTACTACATCGAAATCTTCATTCTCCCGCAGATTAACCCTGGTTTTATGGAAATGGGAAAAGCCCTGTTCACGCCCACCCTTCGCCGGGCCGGAATGCTTTACGCCGCCATCGGCATTGTCGGCGCCACCGTCATGCCCCACAACCTTTACCTGCACTCCGCCCTGGTGCAAAGCCGCAAGCTAAAGAGAGATGAACCCTCCATTCGCACCGCCGTCCGGTTTAACGCCATCGACTCCGTCGTGGCCCTGACAATCGCTTTCTTTGTCAACGCCGCCATCATGGTGCTGGCGGCGATGGTTTTCTACGGAAAAACCAGCGTCACGGTGGCCGGCGGGCAAGTCGTCAACTTCAGCCCCGACAGCGATTGGATTCGCATCGCGTCCCTCACGCTGGCGCCTTTGTTGGGCACCGCCGTGGCGAGTACTTTGTTTGTGGTGGCATTGCTGGCAAGCGGGCAAAGCAGCACCATCACTGGGACGTTAGCCGGGCAAGTGGTAATGGAAGGTTTTATGCATTGGAGAATCAGGCCCTGGTTGCGCCGGGTCATCACCCGCACTCTGGCAATTATCCCGGCGGTACTGATCATCGGGCTGCGCGGCGACAGCAGCGTCACCGACCTGGTGAACTTGAGCCAGGTCGTGCTGGCCCTTCAGCTCCCCTTCGCCATGTTCCCGCTGCTCCACTTCACCAGTTCCAGCAAGCGCATGGGCATCTGGAAAAATGGCTGGTTTCTGCTCGCTGCCGGCTGGGGAAGCGCGCTGCTGATCACCGCGATGGACATCAAAGGATTGCCGGACGCGCTCAAATCAGCCTGGCTAATCATCAAAGGCTGACAAACCCGCCGGCGCGCCCCCCCCCCTGCCCTATTCTCTTTACCTGCCTTGATTAAATCTATCGACAGCCTGGCGGATGGCGCGGGTGTGGTCGGGAGTGCTGCCGCAACAGGAACCGATGATTTTCACCCCGGCGGCCAATACTTCCGGCACGGATGCCGCCATGTCGGCGGGCAACTGTTTGTAGATGGCCTTGCCGCCTTCCAATACGGGCCGGCCGGCGTTGGGTTGCACCATGACGGGCAACGGGCAGGCTTCGCTGTATTGCCGGGCGACTTTCGCGGCGCCAATCATGTCCATGCCGGTGCCGCAGTTTAACGCCACAATGTCCGCACCCTTATCCGCGACGAATCGTGCCGCTTGCGCGGGCAAAACACCCATCATGGTCGCGTAAAATGTTTTATCGGCGGAAAGATCGTAGGCGAACGATGCGATGATGCAGGGAGCTCCGGCGGCTTTGGCGGCGTCGATGGCAAGACCGATTTCTTCAAGCGAAGTCTGGGTCTCAATAATGATGGCGTCCGCGCCGCCCCCAACCAAGGCGGCGGCCTGTTCGTCCAAGGCTTCTCGGGCGGCGGCGGGAGAAAGATCGCCGTAAGGCTCAAGCATCTCGCCCACCGGGCCGATGTCGCCCAGCACAAAACCGGGGCGGTCGCCAAATGCTTGACGCGCGATTTCAACGCCGGCCTTGTTGATGGCGGCGACATCTTTGGCCGCGCCGTGGCGGGCCAGGGTGATGCGGTTGCCGCCGAATGTGTTGGTGATAATGCAATCCGCGCCGGCGTCGGTGTAGCGATTTTGAATGGCGACAACCTGCTCCGGCCGGGTCAGATTCCACCGTTCGCCGCAGGAACCATTTTCGAGGCCGGCGAGCATGAGCTGAGTCCCCATCGCCCCATCGCAAACAAGGCGGCGTTCCAACACTGCTTGGCGCAACAATTTTTGCATATCGTAATCAGTATTTGATTTTGAGCGGGCTGATATTGGCTGAATTCGGGCAGCCCGGCAATGGTTTCCTCGTGAATTTTCCCGGGTTCCCAGCGTCTACAATAAAACAAACATGAGTTATCTTATTTTGATCCTGCTGGTTGTTTTTGCCGGGCTGGGACAGGCGCGGGGCGCGGTCCTGGCCAAAAATGGCGCGGCCCAAGCGGTCATTATCGTCGATCCAGGAGCAAGCGCGCCGGAGATTTTTTCGGCACGACAACTGGCATCGACCCTCCAACAAATAACGGGGGCGGCATTCGAGATTCAGACCAACACCGTTGCGCCCCCGCACGCAATTGTGGTCGGGCAAGGCGCGGCGGCGCTCGCGCTTTTTCACGATACGCCGTTCGCGCAATTGGATGGGGAGGAATGGATCATCCGCGGCAAAGGCGGACGGTTATTGCTCGCGGGAGGCCGTCCGCGCGGAACGGTCTATGCCGTGAGCCGGTTTTTGCAGGACCAATGCGGCGCGCGTTGGTGGACGCCGTGGGCCGCCCGTATTCCGAAGCAACCCACCTTGCGGGTGTCAAATTTAAATATCCGGTCCAAGCCGGCATTTGAATATCGCGCGCCATTCTGGTTCGACGCCTTCGACCCGGATTGGTCCTGGAAAAATCTCTGCAACAGCCAGTTCTCAAAACTGTCGGCAGAACAAGGCGGAGACGTGGAATATGGCGGATTCGTCCACACCTTTTACGTTCTGGCGCCACCGGACAAATATTTTGCGGATCACCCGGAGTGGTACAGTTTGATAAAAGGAAAACGAACCGCAAGCGGGGCGCAACTCTGCACGACCAACCCGAAATTGCGGGATCTCTTGGTGGAGCGCGTGCGGGAACAACTGCGAAAGTCGCCCGAAGTCAACATTATCAGCGTCTCGCAAAACGATTGTTTCGGCCCGTGCGAATGTTCGAACTGCGAGGCCATCGACCAGGCGGAAGGTTCACATGCGGGGACAATGATCGGGCTGGCCAATTATGTGGCGGAGAAGATCGGGCCGGAATTTCCCAACGTGGCGGTGGATACGCTGGCCTATCAATTCACCCGCAAACCGCCGCGGACAGCGCGAACCCTGCCCAATGTGATCGTGCGGTTATGCAGCATTGAATGTAATTTCCGCGAGCCGCTGGACCAGCCGTCGAACGCGAGCTTTGGCAATGACATACGCGGTTGGGCGGAGCGGGCCGACCGGCTTTATGTGTGGGATTACGTCACGGATTTCGGGTGCTACGAGCAGCCGCATCCGAACTGGTTTTCGCTGGGGCCGAATCTGCGCTTCTTTGCAACCAACCATGTGCGGGGCGTGTTCGAGGAAGGCGCCTATCAATCACACGGATCGGAAATGGCCGAAATGCGGGCGTGGGTGCTGGCGCAATTGCTAGTCAATCCGCGGCAGGACGACCGCGCCCTCATCCGGGAATTTCTGGACGGATACTACGGCCCGGCGAGCCGGCCGATTCAACGTTATCTGCAACTGCTTTTCAAGGCGTCGCGCGGTTATAATCTGACTTGCGGTTCACCGGTCGATGCGCCGTTTTTGGAATTCAAGACCCTGGCGAAAGCGGAGAAATTGTGGCAGGAGGCGGAACGCGCCGTGGCGGGCGATGAGGAATTGCTGGCGCGGGTCCGGCTGGGACATCTGCCGGTGCGCTACGTCTGGCTGGCCCGCTGGGATGCGTTGCGCAAGCAGTGCGCCGCCGCCGGGACAGATTGGCCGTTGAGCGACTCCCGGCAAAAGGTCGCGCAGGAGTGGCGCGCGGTGGCCGGCGGCGTGACCGGGAAGCCGTGGACCAAAGTCACACGGCTGAACGAAGGCGGACTGACCCCGGAGAATTTCCTTTCCCAGATCGAAAAGGCCGGTCCCTGATGGGCGGCGGATAACAGTTGAACCCGGCCCGGCCATCCTCTTAACTGATCCTTTTGCTCTCACTATTTTTGCGGCAAATTCTGTTTTATATGCGGCTGGTAAAATTTGGATCAGTGTTTGTCCTATCGTGGGTGGCGTTTTTTCAATTGCTCACCCCCCTGCTCTTCGCCGGGCCGGTTGCCGCGCCGTCCCCCGGCGACGACGCGATGCCGTGTCCGGGCGACGCCATCCCCCATCCGCGCGTTTTGGTGACGGAGTCGCGCCTGGAATTTCTGCGCGCGGACATGAAGACAAATTCCAGCCGGCGCGCCATTTTCGAAAAGGACATCAAGGCCAACGCGGATCGCTGGCTGAAACGCATCATTACCGTGCCGGAGCAAGGCGGATGGGGGCACGATTTTTGCGGGCCGGACGGCGTGCTTTTGGAATTGCCCGCCGATCAGCAATTTAATCCCAACATTCCCAGCCGCTCGCCGACCACCGGTAAAAAATATGACAGCGACAAGATTCGGGCGGCCCGGCGCTATTTCGAGCATGTCTGGCTGACCTCCGCCACGCGCGACCTGGCGCTGGTTTACGCGGTTGAACAGCGCCCCGAATACGCGGGCAAAGCGGCCGAAATTCTGCTCAAATACACCGATGCCTATCCGCATTTCATTGCCGGAAAAAAAGGCTTCGGCTTTCAACGCTTCTCGCTGGGAGAAGCCGTTTCGCTTATCCCTCTGGCGCAGGCTTATGATTTGATTTACGGCTCCGGCGCGCTCAACCAGGAGCAAAAGCGCCGCATTGAACGCGCTTTCTTCTGGCCGGAAGCGCAACAACTCACGCTATCGGGTCTCAACGGCAATTGGGGGTCGTGGCATCTGTCCGCCGTCGGCGTCATCGGTTACGCCACGGGGCGGCAACGTTTTATTGACTACGGCTTGGGCAAATTCAAATGGCAAATCGCCGGGCAGCTCGGCGGCGACGGGCTTTGGCCGGAGTCGGTGCAAACCTACCATTTTTATCCGCTGGATGGTTTTCTGTCTTTGGCGGAAGCGGCCGCCAATGGCGGCGACGATTTGTTCCATTGGCAGGCCAAACCAGGCAAGGGACTGGAAGCCATGTTTGACTCCCCTCTCCGCTACATGTATCCGACGCTGCAATTGCCGGCCATTAACGACGGATGGTATGACGCCTATTTGCCGGGCGACCAATATGCCGTCGCTTACCGGCATTATCGCAAACCCGAATTTGCCTGGGCCATCCGCCAGAGCGAAGCCGCGGGCCGCGCCAACGACACCGGTACTTTTTGCGACCAGCGTTACCGCCAGTTTCTTTTCGGAGAAACCCTGCCGGATTCGATTCCCGCGCCGGTTTTCAAATCCACTAATTTCCCGGTTCTCGGCATTGCCATCTTGCGGCAAGGCTCGGACACGCCGCCGGGTCGTGAAATGTTTCTCACCTTTCACTACGGCCCGTTTTTGGGTCACGGTCATTACGACAAAATGGGGGTCACTCTTTTTGCCTGCGGCCGGCCCATGGCGCCGGGTTTGGGCACGCCCGGCTACGGCAGTCCGAACATCGGATTTTTCACCGGCGTTTCGGCGCACAACACGATTGCCGCCAGTCGAAAAAATCAACCGCGCACGACCAACAGCGACCTCGTCGCCTTCCTCGATCAACCTGAGTTGAAACTGGCCGCCGCCGAAACGCGCGAAGCCATCCCGGGAACGAAGTGGGTTCGCGCCGTATTGCTCGCCTCCAATTACGCCGTGGTCTGGGATAAGCTGGCCGGCAATCGCGCCCAGGCCTGCGATTGGTTTTTCCACGCGGCGGGAGACAAGCTCGTTCTGTCGGGCGCGACGGACAGCCGCCAGGTTGACCCGCGCCGGGGCGGGGAATTTTCCCAGCCGTTTATGACCGGCGCGCGCGCGCAGGAATCGCTTGGAAACAGCGCCCAAGCCGATTGGTTCATGTCCGGCCACACAGGGCTTAAAATGTGGATGCTGACCGATACGAATGATTTGCTTTTCACCGCGCGCTGCCCGGCCGCCGACGGCGGCACGATGCCGGTGGTTGTCTTGAGAAAAAGCGGGGACGAATGCGAATACGCAAGCGTCCTGCAATCCTGGAAAGGCAAGCCCGGCGATCTGCAAATTCGCGCCGACCGGCCCGATTCCAACACACTATGTTTGACAGTAATCCAGCCGACGCGGCGCGACGTCATTTCATTTGAGCCGGCCCGGATTGGATTTGAGTCCGACGCGGGCGGCCCCGCCGATAAAAAATTCAATGTGCCGATGTCGTCCGGCAAATAAAATTCACCCCAGGAGATGGGGACGCTCCTGGAATGTTTTGTAAACCAGTTCGCCGAAGATGGTGTTGGCCCAGGCGAACCAGGGACGGGTGAATTTTTTCGGATCATCCTTGCTGAAGGCTTCGTGCATGAAACCGGTGCCGGCATGGGTTCGGCGCAATGTCTCAAGACAGGCGCGAATTTCGTCGTCATTCGTGCTGGTGAGGCCGCGGGTAATCACGCCCAACGGCCAAATCATGCCGATTCCGACATGCGGGCCGCCGGGACCTTCAGCCGCCTTGCCTTTGCAATAATAGGGATTGCTGGCTGAGAGGACAAACCGGCGGGTGTTGAGATACATCGGGTCGCCAGCCGGAACGGCGCCCAAATAGGGAAGAGAGAGGAGGCTCGGAATATTGCCGTCGTCGATGCAGTAGAAATTGCCGCAGGCGTCCACTTCGTAGGGATAAATTTTGCCAAACCCCAAAGGATCAGCCACGGCATACTGGCGCAACGCGCCCTCCACCTCGTCAGCCAGAGCGCGGCAGCTCGCGGCGGCGGCGGCATCATGGCGGATTTCTTCGAGCATGGTTGCGGCCTGGCACAAACTCACAACCGCAAAAAAGTTTGACGGCACCAAAAACGGAAAAATGGTGGCATCGTCGCTGGGACGAAACATGGAAAAGATCAGCCCGACAGGGTTGGCGGGGTTGCCGTAGCCGCGTCCGGGCAAGGTGTCGGTGGGCGAGGACGTGTTCCTCCGAAAATGGTAGGGACCGTTGCCGTTTTTGCGCTGTTGCTCGCGGAACGTTTCGGGAATTTTCAGCAGGGCACGATGCCATTGCTCGTCGAAGGGCGACGTGTCGCCGGTGGCTTTCCAATAGCCGTAGGCCAGCCGGATGGTGTAGCAAAGCGAATCGACCTCCCATTTGCGCTCATGCACACCGGGCTTCATGTCGGTGGCGTCGCTCTTCCAATTGCTGGTTTTGGTTTCGTCCTTGTAAAAGGCGTTGGCGTAAGGATCCCTGAGAACGCACCGCGCCTGGCGATTGATGACCCCGGCGATCAACTGCCGCAACGGCTCGTCCTCCTTCGCCAAGGACACGTAAGGCCAGACCTGGGCCGAACTGTCGCGCAGCCACATGGCGTCAATGTCGCCGGTGATGACGTAAGTATCAGGCCGTCCATCGACCATGGCAAAATCGACCGTGGTGTCAAGCGTATTAGGAAAACAATTCTCAAACATCCAGGCCAGTTCCTTGTTGCCAATGGAAGACTTGACCTGTTCGATGGCGCGCTCGACAGCAACGCTCTTGAAGCGGCGTTTGGCTTCGGGAGTGCGCACGACCGGGAAGCCGGAGGCCATGCCCCTGGCCGCCGCCCCAAGCATGACGGTGGAAGCAAGGAACGAAGTGTCGCGGATAAATTCTCTTCTATTCATAAGTCGCAAGTGTTCAAGGTTGGTCAAGTCTAGCCCAAGCCCCAAGTTGCGCCAGTCCGAAAATTAGCTAGACAATGGGGGTCGCCTCACTGAATTTTGACGCGGTCGGCAGTTTTATTTTTAATGGAGAAATCAAATTGAAAGTCATAAATGCCCTTCCCTGTGCGCGGCTGTGTGCCGTGTTGTGCCTTGTTGCCGCTTGCGCGCGGTTCTCTGCTTTTGCCGGCGAAGTGACTTTGGAGGACAGTTCGATTCTCGTCGCGTTTGATTCCGATTCGGGCGCGTTGACGCGCCTGGAGGACAAAACCACGCACTGGAAAATCGAGCGCAGACCGGAACTGGGCGTTTCGTTCCGGCTGTTCGCTCCGCTCCCCAACCGCCGCTACAATCCTGTCTTGGGTCAAAAGCAGCACGCCGGCGTTGAAAAACGTTCGGATCACAATGTCCGCCTGCAATGGAAGAATTTGCTGAGCGAGAACGGCGGCGTACTGCCGATGACTCTGGCCGCCGACGTGACATTAACCAACGGCGCTTTGACTTTTGAGACGACGCTGGAAAATGATTCGCCGTTGCCGGTTGAGACGATTGACTATCCCTATTTCGGCGATTTCAATCCGCCCTCGCGCGATGCGACAATGGAGGCGCAAACGATGCGGGACAGAAAGACCATCAATCTTCAAACCAACGAAATTTATCCTCATTTCCGTAATGAGAAAGGTTATTGGGGCGTTGATTTTCCCACAAAAACGCTGGAGGCGCAGCAGAGTCCGGTTTGCCTGATTCAAACTCCCGGCGGGGGGCTTTACGTTGGAGTCGAAGATTTGTCTTACCGGTTGCAATATACTTTCGAACAACATCCGGGCGTCATTTCATCCGTCACCGGGTTGGTGCCGCCGGCGGATGAAATTTCCGGCATCCCGGTGCATTTGGAATTCCGCGCTTGTCATTTTATTTTTGCCCGTCCTCACTCGACCGTCAAACTGGCCCCGGTCGTTCTGCGTTGTTATACCGGCGATTCGCGCGTGGGCGTGGAATTGTATAAACAACAGCTCTCTGCCCGGGGTCGCCAGTAAATCAATTTCAAAGAATCTCATGAAAACAAAATCCCCCGCCTTATGGATTTTCGCCTTGTCTTGCATCATCGCCGGTTCTCCCGTTCGTGCGGGAGAAGTGACGCTGCAAGACAAGTCATGGATTGCCGCCTTCGACACCGGGTCGGGCGCGCTAACGCGGCTGGAAAACAAATCCCTGCATTGGGCAATCGAGCAGCGGTCCGAATTGGGCGCTTCCTTCCGATTGAACGCTCCGTTGGCCGATCACCGGGACAACTTTGTTTTGGGAAAAAAACAGCGCGCCGTTGAGGTGAAAAAACTGTCGGCTCATCAGCTTCGCCTGCAATGGAAGAATTTAATCAGCGAACGCGGCGGCATTTTGCCCATGACGTTGACGGCGGTCGCAACGCTGAAAGACGGAGCGCTGACATTTGATGCGACCATGGAAAACGATTCGCCGCTGATGGTTTCAACCATTGATTTTCCGTGCCTGGGCGATCTGAATCCTCCCCTGCCGCACGCGCAAATGTGGAGCGAGCACATGTGGTATGGCGACCTTAAGGCGGGCGCAATTTCACCATCGGGAACCGTTGAATCCAAACAGAGTCTTTTTTGTTTGATTCAATCCACGAACGCGGGGCTTTACGTTGACATGCATGACGCGACCCAACCGTATCTGCTGCAATTCAACTTTGATCAGCATCGCGGCGCAGGAAACACCGGGGAATTTCGCGCAACGCACTTCGCCTACGTCCAGCCGCATTCCACAGTGAAATTGGCTCCGGTTGTTTTTCGCGGTTACGCCGGCGACTGGCACGCGGGCGTTGATTGCTACAAAGCATGGCGGGCGACCTGGTACAAGCCGCCCCACCTCCCGGACTGGGCGAAGGATGTGCATTCCTGGACCATGTTGCGGCTGAACACGCCGGAACAAGACTACTCCATACATTATACCAACCTCGTCCAATACGGCGGGGAATACGCGAGCAACGGCGTCCGCGCCGTCCAGATCGTTGGCTGGAACATCGGGGGTCAGGATGGCGACGATCCCTCACAGGATACCGATCCGGGATTGGGCACCTGGCAGGAACTGCATGACGCCATTGCGCAAGTCCAGGCCAAAGGCGTGAAAATAATCCTGTTTGGAAAACTGAACTGGGCCGACCTGAACACCGCGTGGTATTCCAATGAGTTATACAAGCTTCAATGCACCGACGAAAATGGCAAAAGATATGAACAAGGCGGCTATAGTTATCTCACCCCCACGCAACTGGCCGGCATCAGCGTCCATCGTCGCGCCGTGATGGATTTTCTCGATCCGGCCTACCGGGATATTGCCGCGAAGGAATTTAATAAAATACTGGCCCTGGGTTCGGAAGGATGGCTTTGGGATGAACTTTGTCACCACGCCGGGGTCGAATACACTTGGGCGACAAATCACGG
>CAZLEE010000100.1:0-15022 GCA_964558455.1 uncultured Verrucomicrobiota bacterium
CAGCGATCCCGCGCGCTTTCGCGGCGCTGCCGGACAATGTCACACGTGGCCAGGATTTGCACGTCCTTGCGGGCGACGTAACCGCCGGGGACATAAGTCCACCCGCCGCCCAGCAAATGGCCGGTTCCTTGGCCACCCAGACCGATGAAGCCCATGGCGATTCGCTCGCTCGGCGCAGTTTCGCCGTTGCGTCCCAGAGCGGAGGCGGGGATGAACATCGGCGCGGCCAGCCCTGCGGCCGCTACGCCGGCCGTTTTCAGGAAGTTTCGTCGAGAGGTGACGCGGGTCAGCCTGGCGGATCCAAAATTCATACTCATGCAGTCCCGTATCCTACCCATGCGAGGCTGGCGCGCAAATTCAATTTTCGATGGGCAAATTATTTACTTGGCGCGTAACGCACCAGAAGGCTTTGACGGGTGGCGGGAATCTGTAATTCCAACGCTGCCAGTTTTTTTCCTGACATCGTCCTGAAAATGGAATGGTGTTCTTCGTCGATAAAATGGACGAGGTAATTCTGGTCAGGCTTGATGCCTCGGAGTTGCACTTGCAAGGCAGAGTAAGGACATCCCTGATGGCGAAAGGCCAGGATCATGCCTTCGTCCAAATCGGGCCGATGCAACTGCCAGGCCAGCCAGCGGTCGGGAGCCATGGTCCACGGCGTCAGCGGATAATAATCGCCGGTCCAGTATTTACGGTTCTCTTTGATCTCGGTGATGCATTTTTTCATGCTGTCGAAAGGAAATTTTGGGGCCAGAATGTCCCATTCGCCGCAAAACCCGTCCGTGGCCGCGCTGCGGCATTCGTAAGTCCCGGTTTCCCAGCCGATGGTGGCGTGAGTCGGCAGGAACAGGTTTAAACCGTAATTTTGTGACTGGTTCCAGTCAGCCCGCCCCGGCGCAACGGCCGCATCGCTCTCCGTCTGGACAACGGATCGCATAATCATTTCAAGGTCAATCCGCCGTCCGCCAGAAGCGCAGTCGTCAAGATACATGTGCGGGAATTTGGCGCGGAGTTCGTCCCACATCGCATAAAGCCCTTCCGCGTAGCGAATCTCGGTGATGCCTTGCCGGTCGGGCGGGTCGTTTTGCCGCCAGAAGGGGAGGGGATCCATATTGAAGTCGTTTCGATAGGTGTGGATGTGAAACTCCGTAATCTCCCGGACGAGCAAGTCTGTCAACCATCGCCGCGCCGCCGGATCGCCGAGATTGAACAAACCGCCCCCCTCGCGCGGTTTGTTGACAGGCAGGACGAATTCCGGATGTTCGACGGCAATTTGTGTATTGTCGCAGACGCGCTCCGGTTCGTACCAAATGAGGAATTTCAGGCCCAGCTTTTCGCAGTCTTTGCCGATGGGCGCCAGGCCGCGCGGGAATTCCACCGGCTTGGGAATCCAATTGCCGGTGCCGGAGGGGAAGTTGCCTTTGAACCAGCCCGCATCCATCCAAAGCGTGTCGCAGCCAAGGTCGCGATTAATTTTTGCGGAGGCGAACTGGCCGGCCTCGGTGCCCCAATTGGGCGGCCCTTCATTGAAACTCTGGGCGGCAATGGCGCATTGCACCGAATGTCCGTCCACCTTCGGCAGATAATGAGCCAGCAGCAGCCGGCGGAACTGATTGTGCGCGTCTGTCCGGTCGCCTGACCACGGAAACAGGAGGATGCGCGGGCTGCGGATGGATTCGCCGGAATGCAGCAAAAGATGCGTCAATTCCATGCCGGCCTTGAGGCGGGTTGCGCCGGCGTCATTCCGTTGCAACGAGGCGGCCCATTGACCGGTCCAGCCGATGGCGGTGAAGATGCCGCGCGAGGCTGCCTGCAAATCGAAAATCGGAAAGGTAGAGTTGGAAGGCCGTCCGCCCACCGGGGCGAGCGACACGGTTTGTCCTCGCGCCAGCTCGCGTTCGGTTGGCACATAGCTTCGTTCGCTGGCGTCGTCGCCATTGATTTGGTCGAGTGTCAGATTGTGTCCCGGGTTTGACGCGAGGGAGACGTCCAGGGCCTGATCATTTTCGAGAATGGGCGAATCTTTCGCGCCGGAATTTTCGAAGCGCAGAACCCATTCAACCGCCGGAAAATCTTTAAACACGGTGGAATTTGCCGTGACCTTTAACCCGGTGTCCGGGTCGTTCCATTCGGTTCGACAGACCACCCGGTCTGGAAGGTCGTCGCTGTGCGTCTCACGATGCCACCCGGTCAAGAAACTTTCCGATGACTCGCCGTTATAGACGAAGGAGAAGGGAACGCGGGCGTCAGGCCAGAAGTCGCCGTCGGATTGGCTGGCCAGATCGTCCAGCCACACGATGGAATCGTCATTCATGACCAATTGCGCCATGGCCCAATCCGCATGATCACTGGAAGGGCCATCCGGGGTGGTATCGACTTTGAGAACGATATGGTCGATCCCAACCGGAATCTTCACATTGACAGGCAATGCTTCTTCACCGCCGCGTATCGTTCGTGAATGAAAGACAGTGGCCCCGCCGACTTCCACCCTGAATTCCACAGAACCCAGGATGCCGCGGTTGCTGTCCACGCCGACCAGGGCCTTGAAAGCTTTTGCGCTGCCGGCGGGAAAATTGACCGCAATTTCGCTGTTGGCGTGCGTGCCCAGCCCATGCTCGAACCGCTGCCGGCCAATGCCGATTGGCGTGCCCATGATGGACTCGTTTATGCCGAGATGGCCGTAGTCCTGGCGGCGAAGCACCAGCGCCGACGCAGGACGGGCCGCGGGCGGAGGCGCGCCGGCAAATGCCGAAGCTGCCCACCCGGCAACATTCGGTACCGATGCATCTGCTGTCGTTAAGAAATACCCCAGCATGGAAGCTGTGCTGAAGATGAAAACCACGGTTCGGATTTGTGTCCGCATGGATGCCGAATGAATCATGTATTGAGCAGAACATGATGAAACGCCGGAAGGGAGTCAATTCCGCCGTGCTTGGATGGTGATTTCAGACTTACCTTCTTACTACTCTACCAGATTCAGCCCTTTTCCGAAATTCGGGTTGATGCCGCTTGAATATGTGGCACAATTCATCCGTGCCTGAGAGCGCCACCCATCAATTTCAGTGCAACCGGCGAGCGTTTTTGCGCCGGAGTGTTGTGCTCGCCGCCGGAGCGCCTCTTGCTCTGTCTGGATTGGCCGCCTTGGCCGGTCAATCTCCCGTTTCTCCGTCCCTTCGCTCCAAGGCCAATGTCGCCATCGTTCCCTGCCACGGTTACGGCCCGGAAGTCACCGCCGCCCTCAAAAAATGTTTTGATCTGGCGGGGGGCATTGATTCGCTCGTGCGCAACAAGACGGTCACGGTCAAACTCAATTTAACCGGACTCGATTTTACCCCGTTTCTCGGCCGGCCAGTGGGCGAAACCTACATGACCCATAGCGCCACGGTCATGGCCTTGCTCTCCCTTCTCTTTGCCGCCGGCGCGGTGCGCGTCCGTTTGGTTGAATCAAACCCCACCATGGCCGATTTGCCCGAGACCCTCACCTCGGGCGGTTGGGACGTGAAAGCCATCAATGCCCTTGGCCGGGTGGAATACGAGAACACCCGGAATCTCGGTGTCGGCAAATCCTACGCGCAGCTTAAAGTTCCATCCGGCGGCTACATGTTTTCCTCGTTCGATCTGAACCATTCATATCACGACACGGACGTGATGATTTCCCTCGCGAAATTGAAACGCCATCTTTCCGCCGGGGTCACTTTGTCCATGAAAAACCTGTTCGGGATCACGCCCAACTCCCTTTATGGCAGCGAAGCCGGCAGCGAGAAAGCCATCGACGGACGCCTTCCTCTCCACAGTCAGGACAGCTATGAGAAAATCATCCTGCCGGGCCTCAGGCCGGACGTGAAGATTCACGATCCTTTTGCGCGGGTGCCAAGAATTGTGGTTGACGTTTGCAGCGCCCGGCCCATTGACCTTGCCATTGTGGACGGCATTTCCGCCATGACGGTTGGGGAGGGGCGCTGGTGCAATTTTGCCGGCAACATGAAAGTCACCACTCCCGGTGTGCTTATTGCCGGTTTGAATCCTGTTTCCACCGACACTGTTGCGACGGCTGTGATGGGTTACAATCCCCGGGCCGCGCGCGGCGCAAAGCCCTTCGAGAATTGCGACAATTATCTTCTGCTTGCCGAACAAGCCGGCCTTGGCGTTGCCGATCTTGCCCAAATCGATATCCGCGGCATGACCATCGATCAGGCGCGTTATCCTTATGACTAATCCGGTCGATAGGGACGGCGACATTTATCTGGGCGTTGAAATTGGCGGAACCAAACTGCAGATTTGCGCCGGTCACCCGTCAGCGAAAATTCTCGAACGGATTCGTCTCACGGTGGACAAGGCCGCCGGCGCCGCCGGCATTCGGCGGCATTTGGAACAAACCATTCCCGAACTGGCCCGGCGCATGAAACCCGTTGCCATCGGCGTTGGTTTTGGCGGTCCGGTCGATTGGGTCGATGGTCGAATCTGCCGCTCCCATCAGATTGAGGGCTGGTCCGGATTTCATCTCGCCTCCTGGCTGTTCGATTTGGCCCGCGCGCCTGTTTACGTGGATAACGACGGCAACGTCGCCGCGCTTGGCGAAGCCCTTCACGGCGCCGGCGCGAATTTCAAAACCGTATTCTACGTCACACTCGGCAGCGGAGTCGGCGGCGGGTTGGTGGTGGATGGGAAAATTTATCACGGCGCCGCTCCCGGCGAATCCGAGATCGGCCATCTTCGGCTGGATCGTTCCGGGACAATTCTCGAAAACCGTTGTTCCGGGTGGTCAACTGATGCGCGTCTTCGCGCCGCCGCCAAAAGCAATCCGTCCGGCGCGCTGGCCCGCGCCATTGGCGACGCCACAGCCGGTGAAAGCAAATTTCTCGCCGCCGCCCTGGCCGCCGGCGATTCTTCCGCCGCGCAAATTTTGAACGAAACCGCCGACGATCTTGCCTTTGGTCTTTCCCACGTCACCCATCTGTGTCATCCGGAAATAATCGTGCTGGGCGGCGGTCTGGCGCTGGTGGGCGAACCCTTGCGCGCCGCCGTGGAAAAATCCCTGCGCTCCTATCTCATGGAAGCCTTCGCCCCCGGCCCAAAAATCGCCCTCTCCCGCCTTCGCGAAGACGCCGTCCCCGTCGGCGCATTAAGTCTGGCCGTGTTAGCTCAACGTGAGTGAATCGGCTGGTTCCGGTGCGTTGGGCTGCGTTTTTGGACCAAACGACCAAATGTCCACCAAAGCCAGAAAACGCTCGGCACACACATCAGCAAGGTAAGGCCGCCTCGGAACCAGAAGGGGCTTGGTTCGCTCCGGGAAAAAACACTGGAAAGAGCACAGTCGACTCGGTAATGCATGAGAGAAGTGAGAGCTTGTTCACCGGTCATTTGCGCGAAATTGGGGGCCGGCACTGGCTGCGCGGTAATTTTCTCAGGAGGTAAACCAAAAACCGCACACGCTGCCAAAAGAACACAGAAAAGCAGTGCCGTGACGCGGTTCGTCTTATCGCGACTCGCTTTTGCCAGAAACCACATCGACGTCAGAGCAACAGGGATGACAGACATCTCCACCACAACTCCCAGATGCCACCGAGGTGAAAAATGAAACAAATTCCAGTCAAAATCCCATCCGACAACGCCGTAAAGCAAGATGTTGCCGGCTGCCAGCCAGCCAATGCCCAGCATGATCGCCCGGATTATTTTACGGTCTTTTTCCACTTTCTTAAATTCCTTTTGCAGCAGATGGGCCTGTCCGATTTTCTCGACGGCAGCCTGGAAGGCTTCCGCCTCGTTCAAGCCGGATTTGATGTGCTGTTCGATTTCCTCGCACAGATGAATCTCCAGTTCCTCCAGAGGCACGGGGGTTTTGATGCCCGCAGCCAGCATCTGCCGGCGCCATTCCGAAATTGTCCGTTCGAGATTAAACATATTGTTCCTTCCACAATTGCTTGAATACTCCCGAAACAGTCACCCACTGTTCGCGCTGTCTCTTCAATGCTTTTTTCCCGTCCTTTTTGAGCGAATAGTATTTGCGCTTGCGCCCATTCTCCGCCTGTCCCCAACGCGACGCAATCCAGCCCTCGTCTTCCATGCGGTGCAGCACAGGATAAATCATCCCATCGGTCCATTCGATTTTGTCCCCGGAAAGCCGTTTTACTTCCTGGATCAGGGCATACCCATAACTCTCGCCCTCGGAAAGAATGGACAAGATCACCGGCTCGGTCGAGGCCGCCACAAGTTCTTTGCTTAACATACCGATACAATACATTGCATTGCAATGTATATCAATGCGGTAAAAATGGCAACAAGGAAAGAACTCTTCATGCTGATAATCGCCATCTCCAGCCTGCGCGAAGACGCCGTTCCCGTCGGCGCATTGAGTCTGGCCCGGAGAATGCGGTGAGGTAGTCCTTACTGGAGTTTCCCGTGGCCTTCGATGGGCCAGTGGCCGGTTACCACGCCGTTTTCGTGAACGACGAATTCCGAATATAAATTGCTTGTGGTGCAACCGTGGGAGGGGATCAATTCGATCCGATCACCAATGCGGATCGTTGCGTCTGGCGGCACCGTGATGGTTGTGTGCTCCTCGGAGGCCCAACCTTTCACCACGCCGCCGGGCAGGTTCTTGATGCGAGGCGCGCCCCATTCCGAGCCGATTCCCTTCCGGCCCACGTCAACCACAACCAGATCGGGAGTGGGCCGGCTGATGATGGTGGCGAGAATACTCATCGCCTGTTTGAATTCCGGCCGGATGTCGCCATACCACCAATCCATGGCGGCATAAGAGCCAGCTTGCAATTCATCAATCCCTTCACAGGTTCCCGTGACGTCGTAGGTGCCGGTTCCTCCGCCGCTGACAATGTGGACGCGCAGCCCGGAGGATTCGATGCAGTGGCGGGTGTCCACCAGGATTTTCAGCGATGCGCGGGTTTTTTCGATGCGCTCGGTGGCGTCGCGAAGGTCAACGCAGTGCCCTTCGTAACCTTGCAAGCCCTCAAACTTCAGCCCCGGCGAGGAAGCAACCAACCGCGCCAACTCCAGGGCGGGTTGTCCGCCGGCCACGCCGCAGCGTCCCATGCCGACGTTGACCTCCACCAGCACACCGAGTCCGACGCCGGCGGCCGAGGCGTATTCGGAAAGCATTTTCACATTGTCAACCGAATCCACCGCCACCATCACCTGTGCGCGGCGGCAGAGTTCAACCAGGCGGCGGAGTTTGAGCGGGCCGACAATTTGATTGGCAATCAATATATTGCGAATACCCGCGTCGGCCACGACCTCAGCTTCGCCCAGTTTCGCGCAAGTGACGCCCACGGCTCCCGCGCCCATTTGCAATTTGGAAATGGTGGTGCATTTGTGGCTTTTAAAATGCGGTCGCAGCTTGGCGTGCCGCTGGCTGAAGAAGACGGACAGTCGTTGAATATTGGCGTTCAAAGCGCCCGCATCCAGAAGCAACGCGGGGGTGTCAATCGCAGCGAATGGTGTCAAAACAGGTGTTTTTTCAATCATAGCAATGCGGGCAGACTAGCAGGAAAGTCCTTGTCGCACAACGAAAGAGCTTTTAGTGTTTCGGGGACGCGATAATGGCACTGTTGTGCGATGAAAGGTATGGACCGTTTTGAATAAGATAATTGATATGCACCTTCCACTCGAATCAGTCTTGCTGCGGATTTTCATCGGGGAATCCGACCGGTGGCACCATCAACCGCTCTATGAAGCCCTTGTGCTGAAGGCCAAGGAAATGCGCATGGCCGGCGCGACCGTGTTGCGCGGGTCGATGGGCTTCGGCAAAACGAGCCATCTGCACACCTCGAAAATTCTGCGGCTTTCAATGGATTTGCCGTTGGTGGTTGAGATCGTGGACACGGAGGAGAAGATAAATCTTTTTCTGCCTGTGCTGGACGAGATGATGGGCGGGGGGTTGGTGACGATGGAAAAAGTGCGGGTGATTGATTACCGCGCCGGGTCGGATGTGGAGGCAGGGCCGGAGATTTGACCGTCGCGCCGGGCAAGACCATGAGGGGGGCAGGCGGAATGCAGAGGCTGAATTTAGGACTTTGGGAGGCGGCGGGCGGTGGCGTATGCTGGAGTGATGGATTCATTGACGAACGCTCAAATACGTGATCTCAAGGCGCGCGGGCAACGATTGAAGGCGATGCTGAAAATCGGCAAGGAAGGACTCAGCCCGCAGTTCATGGCCGCTTTGGATGAGATGCTCAAATCGCACGAACTGGTCAAGGTGAAGTTTGACGATTTTAAGGATCAAAAAAAAGAACTCGCCCCGCAAATGGCGGAAAAAAGCGGGAGCCATCTGGTCGCCCGCGTCGGAAATGTTGCATTGCTTTTCCGTCCAAAAAAACAAGACTGATCTTCTATGACACAAATCCGCCTCTCCGCAGTCGCGAAATTTATTCAAATTCTCATCTGCGGCGCGGCGGTGTTCCTGGCTTGGCCGGCGTGGGCGCAGCATCAGCCGTTACTGCCGAGACCGCAGCAGGTGGCCTACGGAACCGGCGCATTGCCGGTGACCCATTTGGTTATTCGTTTCGCGGCGACACCCGACGCGGCGGACCAGTTCACGGCGGAACAATTGGCCGGCGGATTGTCCCGATTGGGCTGTTGCCAAATCCCGATTAAAAACGGATGGTCGGCGCGCGGGGCGATCCTGCTCAGGCGCACGGGCAACGGGGCGGACGTGCCGGCGGATAACGAAGTGGCCGGGCCGGATTCGCGCGAGGCTTATTCCATCAAGGTCGATTGCAAGGGGGCGGAAATCCAGGCGGCCAGTTCCGCCGGATTATTTTATGGGGTGCAAACGCTGTTGCAAATGGCCGAAGGGGAGGGGGGCAAGATGGTTTTGCCGGCGGCGGAAGTGCGGGATTGGCCGACGCTGGCTTATCGCGGTTTTATGATGGATTTCAGTCACGGCCAGTTGCTGCGCGTCTCTGAAATCGAACGGCAAATCGATCTGCTGGCCCGGTTCAAGGCGAATCAATACTATTTCTATTCCGAGATGAACATCGAATGGAAGGGGTATGAAGCCGTCATGCCGGATGGCCGGTTTACGCAGGACGAGGTGCGACACGTTATTGCCTACGCGCGGCAACGGCACATGGACGTGGTTCCATGCATGGAGCTTTTTGGTCACATGCATGATTTGCTGCGGACGGAGAAGTTCGCGGATGTCGGGCTGCCGCGGTATGGGGATGAATTTGACATGCGCAATCCTCGCGCCCAGGAAGTGGCGGACGATTTGTTCGATCAAACGGCCCGGTTGTTTTCCAGCCCGTGGATCCATGTGGGATTTGATGAACCGTGGTCGTTGGGAAAAATCGGGGTGACGCCGGGGATGGACCCGTTCCAGACCTTCGTAAAGTCGCTGCAACACATGACGGATCAGGCCGGTCGGAGAGGCAAACGGCTCATGTATTGGGCGGACATTCAATGCGAGTCCAGCACGTTGTCCCGCCATCCGGAACTGTTGCATCACCTGCCGGAAGGGGCCATTGCGGTGCCGTGGAAGTATGAGGCGGAGAAAGACTACACGCGCTACATCGAGCCGATTGCGACCAATCATGTGACAACAATGGTGGCGCCCGCCATTTGGAATTGGAACGAGGTTTTCCCGGATTACCATCGCACCTTTGCCAACATAAACGGGTTGGTGGCGGTGGGGAAGGAACAGAAAACGATCGGGATATTGAACACCGGCTGGACGGATTTCGGGCAGACGCTGTATCGGCAATCGCTGCCGGGGCTGGCCTTTGGCGCGGCGGCGGGCTGGCAGGGCGGAGCGGTGGACACGAACCTTTTTTTCAAGGAATACTGCGCCCTGACCTGCGCGCCAGCGGCGGCGGAGGAGGTCGCGACGGCGCTGGAACAACTCTCCACCATCGAGGAGATGTTTGAGGATATTCTGGGAGACTGCACGCAATACGGCTGCTGGAGCGATCCGCTGCAACCGGGACGGCTGGCCCGGGTGGAACGCAATCAGGACGCCTGCCGCAAAGCGCGCTTGCTGGCGGAACAGGCGCAAGAACACATTGCGGCGGCGATGCGGATTGCGCCGGGCGACCCCACCTTGAAAAGCCTGATGATGGCCGCGCGATTGTTCGATTACATGGGCATGAAATTTCTCTATGCGGCGGAATGGGACGGGTATTTCAAGATATTACAGAAAAATCCAGACACGACATTGGTAACCTTGTACATCGGCGTCCAGATGAACGCCCAAGATCACGGCATGTTGACCGATCTGATTGATTCCGTCACGGGTTTGAAGGAACAATATCGCGAAGCGTGGCTGGAGGAAAGCACCCCGTATCGACTGGGAACGGCGCTGGCCCATTGGGATGCGGAAACCCGGTACTGGATGGACACATGGGGTCGTGTCAAGCAATTGCTGCACTCCTACGGAAAAGAGGAACCGTTCCCGTCGGTCAATGTGCTGAGGGCGAAACAGTAGGCCGTTTCCCCGGGCAGGCGGGCGGCGTTTATAAATCGGAAAGAAGGCGGCCTTCGCGCTGGAGGACAGTCGCCGCAATCTTGGGGACATACATCTGCGTTTCGGACGGCAACCATCGGGCAACGGCGTCAAAACTATGGACTTTGTGTTCCTTCAATAATTTGTCAACCCGTCCTTCCCCGACATTGTAGGCAGCGAGGGCGAGAGGCCAGTCGCCGTAGTGTTGGTGGAGCGTATGCAAATAATGGGCGGCGGCCCTGGCGCTTTTTTCGGGTTGATAACGCTGGTCGAAAGGCCAAAGAGAAAGATGCTCGTCCCGGGCGGTGGCAGGCATCAATTGAAACATGCCGGCGGCGCCGGCGGGGCTGCGGGCGCGGGGATCGAAGGCGGATTCAACATCGGCCACCCAGACCAGTTCGGCAGGCACTTTTTCCTCGACGAAGATGGGCTTGAGTTTTGGAAGATATGTTTTGGCCAACGGCGGCCAGGGTTGTTTTTTAAGTTCCGCCACCCAGATTGAGCGTTGCAAAACGGCCATGCGTTGCGGCCCGGCAGGTTGGGCCGGCGCGGCTTTGATCTGGCGCTGTATTTCGCGGGCGGCGTCAAAATCGTCGAGGTGCGCCTTCAACCAGATGGCGTAGGGTTCGGTTTCCTCGTATTCGTCGAGGACGGGCAGAATTCTTTGAGCCACTTCCTTGAGCGAGCCTAACTCGAAAATATTGGTGTCATCGAAATGCTGTTGCACGTTGGTGAAAAAATCCTGCACACCGCCGAGATCAATGTCGTTAAGGGCTTGGAACAAATCAGAGTCAGCCTGATTGGCGGTCGGCGGTTTCGGGGAGGAGGCCGGGGCGTTGGATGACGCGGGACCGCTCTGCGTCCGGGCGATGCCGGGGAGCAGGAAAAGGAGACAAAACGTCAGGACTTGGACGGATTTCATGACAATGCCGATAGGTTGTTTAGTGAGCGGCTGGGTTGGACTGCAACCAGCGTTGGAAAGCTTCCGGGCCGAGGATTTGGGCGAGCGATTGCTGCTGCTCAACCTGGGTTTGGGACATGGCTTCGACCTTTTCATCGCTGGTCATGTTGGTGTCCTTGCGGATGCGGCTGAGTTCGGCCTGGGTGGCGCGATTGATCTCGTAAATTGAGTTAACCATGGAATCCGGCTGGCCCAGTTGCTGGGCCAAGGCCCGTGCGTTCCGATAAAGCGGGTCCTGTTCCAATTGATAAGAGGCGTAAAGCGCATCGCCAAGCACCGACTTGATGACGGCCTCGCTTTGGGCGTGCAATTCTTTTTGTTGACCGATCAAAGCGGGATCGTTGCCGGAGTAATAAAAGACGGGCTGTCCATTGATTAAATTGATGGCGTTATACAAATCGCGGAATTGATCGGGAACGAGCTTTATGGCGCGCAATTGCAATCTCAATTGCTGGGCGGAGGGTGAATAACGCAGGACGTATTCCTCATATTGCGGCGGCATTAAAACGGGAATCAATTGCGGCAGGGGTTCCTCGCGCAACCAGACCATCTCCATGGGATCTACCGGCTTGCTCTGGCCGCGCTGCGCGGTCTGGTAAGCCTCGATCTTCAATTGCGCCCGGGCCGCGATGGCATAGACGGCCTCTTTTGTTTCCGGCGATAAATCACCCAGGATTGGCCCGGTCAAAGTGATGCCGCCGGCGGCGGTGATTTGCTGGTTGCTCCTGTCATCCCACCCTGCGCCCAACAACGAAGTCAGCACACTGCGCCGTTCGGTTTCAAGCGACGCCAACTTTGCGGCGTCGGCCTGGACAACGGCTGTTTCGGGATCGGAGCGCCACCATTGATAATTGGGATAAACCACCTCGTCCAACTTCCGCCGATCATACACGCGGTTCACATCGGCCAGGACCATGTCGCGGATGGTTTGTTCGGGACAACCGATGGCGCGCAGATTTGTGATGAAGATGGCGTAGTTGGTGGATTCGATCTGGCTCCAGACGAAATTTTCGTGGCGGACGACCACGTTGGTCTTGATCAACAACCCGTTGTCCACGGTGGACGGGGGAACGGTGGGAACCTGCAGGGGAACGGAGGCGATATACAAAAATATCACCAGAAAGAAATTAACCACCAGGGAAATGACGAGCCAGAAGCGCGTGTGTAAAACGCGCCCGGCTCTTACATTCCAACCCGTAGGCGGTGGGTTCATGAGATCGTTTTGGCAAAAACATCGCCGGACAACCGCCCAACCGAGGCGCGGCACCCGTCAACGTTTTACCAAAGTCCAACTGATGATTATTTTAACGTCGTCGCCGCAACGCATCAAGCCCAGGCCAATGTTCGGGGCGGGCGGATCGACGCCGAAAGCGGTCATTTTGAGCGGCACGGTCGCGTCGATTTTAATCTTGCCCGCGTCCTGCAATTCAATCGTCACCGGGAAACTGACCTGGTTGGTTTTTCCGGCGATGGCGAGGTCGCCTTTGGTGTCAAACTCAAAAGGTTTGCCCGGCGCGTGCGGACCCTTGAAGGTCATTTCTTTGAGAACATATTCAATTCTGGGGAATTGATCCGCCTTCAAATGTTCCTGGGTCAAACGATCCATGACTTCCGGCATGTGTTCGGCCTTGCTGTGCATGCAGGTAATGGGGATGCGGGCATGAACCGTGGCGTGGAGGCTGTTGCCCTGAAGGCCGGGGATGGAGGTTTGCGAGGCGTCCCAGGAAACTCCCGCCGGCAATTCCAGAAAGCCGCTGATGATGTGTCCTTCCATTTCCCAGTCGTGAGCCGTGGAGGTGCCATCGATTTTCACCGAGGCGCCGCCGGGTTGGGCGGCGTAGTGGGTTTGCGCGCCGGCGGCCAGTCCGAGCATCAAAACGGCGAGACCGGCAACCAACTTGCAACTTTCATTTTTCACACTGAATGACGGACGTGTTTTCATATATCAAACAATTCTTTTTCGATGGGGACTTTTTGCTTTTTCACTACGGATTCATTGGCTTTGATGCCTAAAACGGTCGCGGTCAGGCCGTCCTGCCAATCGGCGGCATGGGCATAAGGCTTCAATGCCTTGATATTGTCGGCCAGCGCCTTGAGGTCGCTATCGCCATAATTATCAACAAAATCCTTCACGGCAATATCCCTCTGGCCGACGTTGGCGGCGAACGCCTCCAAGGCGTAGTGGAGGGGGGTCCAGGGAGAAGCGGCGGCGGTGGCGGAAGTGCCGATGGCCGTTTGCTTGGTGGCGTTGGCGGCGAGGGCGATGCCTGTTTCCGTGTAAAAATCATCCTTGCGCGCGTAAACTTCCCATCCGCCCAATTGCGCGCCGGCTTCGTAAAACAACCACGCTTTGGCGTCGCGCACCATGACGGCGGACTGGGTGCCATAGTACATTTCGTAATCCTTGTCGAATGAATTGCACAAGGTCGCATCGTAAACAAAATTGGCTCCGTCCGGATATTCAAAAATTCCCTGGACGGTGTCGGCCACGTCGCGACCGTCCTCTTTCCAATGCATGATGGAACCGAAGCCGGTCACGGCCACCGGGCGCTCCCTGAGGAACCAGGAAACGGCGTCGATCTGGTGGATGCCGATTTCGCCCATCAAGCCGGTGCTGGTGGCCTGGTGCAGGCGCCAGTTGAGGGCTTTTTCGTGCTCAGGATTGGATGAGGCGCTGAACCAGCTTGTGTTCTGATGCGATTGGGCGCGGGTCATGACCACCGTGCCAAGAGCGCCGGAGCGAATGAAGGGGAGCAGAAAGTAGCGTTGGGGATGGGAGCGTTCCTGCAAGCCGGGTTGAAAAACCAGTTTGACAGAGTCTCTGGCCGCCACGGCAATGGCCCTGGTGTCCTCAACTGAATGGGCCAGGGGGGCCTCGCAATAGACGTGTTTGCCCGCTTTTAACGCGGCGATGGCCATTTCGCGATGGTCAGGGGTCGGAGTGGCAATCACCACCGCCTGAACATCGGGGCAGGCGAGAAGTTTTTGGTAATCATCAAAGCGCTGGGCCTTGGGAGCGTCGTTGTTGCCGGCGCGGCGCATGGAGGAAGGATAATTATCGCAGATGGCCGCAACGGGGGTGTTGGGCAGAAGGGCAAGTTCCTTGAGCACATCGCGTCCGCGCGCGCCAAGGCCGATGACGCCAAACTTGACGGTGGGGCCGATGGGAATTTTAGTCAAAGCCGGCTCGACTGGCGCGGCTGGCTTGGGTGCGTCGTCTGCGCGAAGCTCAACTCCGCCCATCATGGCCATGACGGTGGCGAGAGAAGTGTTTTTCAAAAAACTCCGGCGATTTACCTCTGGAAAATTATCTTGCTTGTTCACAGTCCCATAGCAAGCCATCAAAACGGACCGTTAATCAAGCAGGAATTCCAGGGATTAATAAAAAAACCGCCGTCAGATTACTCAGGCGGCGGGGTGCTCAAACCCTTTTCGGGCTTACCGCGCTATGATGGTGAAGAACGAGCATTGATTCGTTGTCGCGGGCGGCGGGTTGGTGGAGGCCGTGTCGGTGGTTGGCGCGCTCCAATTAAGCGGAATTGCGTCGGTGGTCAAGCCCCCCGTAGCAGTGATCGGAGCGCCCACGTTCGTCCAACTGAGCAGAT
>CAZLEE010000101.1:0-14998 GCA_964558455.1 uncultured Verrucomicrobiota bacterium
TTTTTTGATGGTGTTCAATTGGGTAACAACTTTAGCTATGCCAGTAACAGTAACCCCACAAACATCGGGGCGGTTGGATTTGGCCAAAACAGTGTAACTGTTCCCGCTGACTACCAATGGACTTCTTTGACGCTTTCCGCCGCCCAGTTGGCACTTTTGGAACAACCGGCGTCAGGGACTGCGAATGCAGCCGGCGCCTTCACCAACACCGTTGTGGTCGGGGGCACCCCGCCGTTCTCCTATCAGTGGTACAACAATGCCGTCCCCATCACCAACGGCGGCGCCTTCAGCGGGGCCACCAATGCCACCCTGATCATTAATCCAGTGTCGGTCTCCAACGCGGGCACCAATTATTACGTCGTCGTGACGAACAGTGCTTACGGTTCTGTCACAAGCTCGCCCTCGAGCCTGGTCGTTTATGCGGCTCCGTCGTTTCCAATTCAACTTCCGGCAACCAATTCACTCACGCTCTATGCCGGAGCGATCCCCACTTTCTCGGTTGGGGCCGTCGGCAAGCTGCCGATTTATTATCAATGGTTCACCAATGGCGTGGCCTGGCTCGGTCAAACTAATTCCTCCTTCACATGGACCAACGTGCCAATCGGCGTGACAACCGCTTATTGCGTTGCGACCAACAGCGTCGGTCGTACGAGCAGCATGGTGTGGACGAACCTGGCAATCGCGGATTCCACCGCGCCTTTCCCGACAAATGTTATGGCGCTTAATCCCATCGGCTATTGGCCGTTGAATGAAGCCGAAGTTGATAACAATGGCGACGACGGCGTTGCTGCTATCGATTACGCAGGCGGCAATAACGGCACTTATAGCAATGTTATCCTTGGCTATCAGGGCTACAGCAGCACAGACCCAAGTGTGACTTCGCCGGCCTTCGGTTCATTTTTCAACACAGATTCCGGCGCTTTTGGCATTCAGGGAATAAATTTTGGCGCGCCGACCAACACCAGCACGACTTTCACAGTCCAAGCTTGGGTTAATGGCCCTGGATATGGGGTCAACGACGCCGGTATCGTGAGCGAGGGTTATCAAGGCAGCGAACAGTTTGCCCTTGATATTGCCGGCGGCGATTATCAGTTTTTGATCCATGATGCCTCCGGGAATTCTTACTCTGCCAAAGCGGGATTTGGTCCGGATGGAAATTGGCATTTCCTCGCCGGCGTTTGCGATGAAGTCAATGGCGCGGTATCGCTTTACGTTGACGGCGAACTGGCCGCCAGCGTGCCGATTGCTGCCGGGAGCGGATTGCTAGCCTCCACCAATTCGATGAGTATTGGCGCCAGAAGCTCGACACCCGCGGCCAACAATGACTTGCAGTTTCTTGGCTACATCAACGAAGTGGCTGTTTTCAATTACGCCTTGCCTTATCCCCGGGTGGTCGCACTCGAGGAGTCGGTTGGCGGCACTCTTCCGGTCTATCTTGCTTCTCCACTGCCGCCGACCAATCTCGTGTACCTGGCGAACACGACATTGACGATTCCTGCCACGGTCTCCGGCCAGCAGCCCTTCGGTTATTACTGGAGCAATCTAACCACCGCCACTGTCGTCGCGTCGGGTGCAAGCAGCACCCCGGCGTTGCTTAATGCAACCCTGTCAATCCCGGATGCTTCCTACAACTTGAGTGGCGACGAGTTGGAACTGGTCGTCACCAACGCCTTTGGTTCCACCAATTGGTCTGTCAGTTTGTTCGCCCCACCGCCGCCGACACCGGTGAGTCCTACCAACGACGTTATTTATTCCAACGACTTTGACGGAGGAATCTGGACGATTGGCGGGACGGTGCCGACGGTGGTCAACACTTTGTTCGGCGGCACCAATACAGTGTGGATTTGCACATATACCAACAACGCCAGCATCTCGAACAGCACCGTTTTTGCGAACGGCAACCTGGGAACCAATGAAGGCTCCGCGCTCTTGCCCTTCACTCCGGAGCCGGGCTACGTTTACACCATGACCGCCTCGCTGGCGGCGTCGTCGGCCATGGGCAACTTGGTTGGAATGGGTTTCGCGCAATCTGCGGCACAGACTAATAATTGGGGTTACGCTAGGTTCGCGGACTCTCCTATCAATGGTTATACGTGGATCTATGTGCAAAATAACAGTGTCGTATTTGAGCAAGGGCCGAAAGCGAACGGTTTGTCCACCAACCTTGGCACGGTGCCGCTTCCGTCAACTGCTGCTCCTGTTACGTTGCAGATAATCTTGAATACAATTACCAACAACGCGTGGACTGCGTCTGCGTTTATGAATGGCACGCAAATAGGCTCAAACTTCGTGTATGCGACTCCGCAGCCAATCGCGTATGCCGGCCTGACTCAAAACACGACTACTTCAACTGGGATTCAATGGGGCTATTGGACGCTTACCGGGCAGGGCACCGACGTTCCGCCTTATCTCCTTGCTCCACTGCCGCCCACCAGCGTCACGGTTCAGGCGGGCGCGGCACTGACGATTCCTGCGACGACCTTTGGCGCGGCGCCCCTCGGTTATTACTGGAGCAACACGAACACCGCGACTGTCATCGGGTCTGGTGCAACCAACGACCTGTCGATATCGCCGCTCAACGCCACCCTCACCGTCCCCAGCGTTCCCCTCAACTGGAATGGCGACCGGTTGGAATTGACCGTGACCAACGCCTATGGCACCAACACCACCCTTGTCGCGCTCTCGGTGTCGGTCAACACGAACCTGCCAGCGCCACCCATTGGGGCAACGGTAACGAACGGACAATTGACGTTGAGCTGGCCGACGCTTGACACCGGCTATATCCTCCAGGCGCAGACCAACAGTTTGGGCACCAACTGGGTGGATGTGGCCGGGTCAGGCTCATCAAATGTGATCGCCATCCCCATCAGTCCGCTCAATGGCAGCGTGTTCTACCGTTTGATTTATCGCTGATAAACCTGGACGGACGAATCAGACAGGATAATACATGGTAATTATTTGGAAGATGCGCCCCGAATGCGCGCCACATGTTTACCAGCCAACGGTTAAACCAGGGCAAATGAAATTCACGGAAGTCCAAAACGTCAGGCCGTTCGCCGATACTTCGGCGGACGGACCTGACACTACATTTTTGCAGCTATGAACGAAAGAAATTCATGAATAAGCAAAAACAATTTGGGTCGGAACGGTTTTACGCTGATCGAGCTCTTGGTCGTCATCGCCATCATCGCCATTCTGGCGGCCATGCTGTTGCCGGCGCTGGCCAAGGCCAAGATGCAAGGGGTGTCCACCCAATGCTTGTCCAACGAGAGGCAGTTGACCATCGCATGGCTCTCCTATGCCAATGACAATAAGGGCCTTTTGGTGCCCAATAGTCCCACGGCGGTGGACAATGACGACCAGAACGGGGTGGTGGCTTGGGTTTATGGCGACGTGAGCGAAGCGCTGATGGGTTCCGATATTTTAAATACCACGAACATCCAGATCGGCCTTCTTTATCCTTATAACCCAAGCATCGGGATCTATCGATGCCCCGCGGAAACCAAGACTTACAAAATTGGCACGCAGCCTGGTCCCAGGGTCCGAAACTACAGCATTGGCGGTCAAATGAACGGCGTCACCGCCTTATCGGAAGACTACGCCCCACCCAACGTGAAAGAGGCGGATATTCAGCATCCCCCGCCCACCCGGGCCTTGGTCTTTATTCACGAGGCATACTTCACCATTGACGATGGTTACTTCGCTGTCCAGGTCGAGGATCATACATGGCAAAACGCTCCGTCGATTCTCCATATGAATGGCGATAACCTGTCTTTCGCTGACGGCCATGTTGAGCACTGGACCTGGCTTGAACAAAACACCTTAAAGCTTAACACAGTAAATGAAACGGCTCACTTCCCCACAGACCGGGATTTTGACCGTACCGCGGCGGCCTACTCCACACCGTTGACAGGCACCAGCCAATATTGACGGAATTTGCCAATTATCGGGAGCAACAAAGCAACGAACCCGCATGAAATCTGGATTCAGGCCGATGATCTTTCCGCCATAGGAAACGCCGGTCGGGCTCAAACTAGCCGTCCGCCCAAGCCGCGACCATCGCCCAAACGGGCGATGGTCGCCGGATTGTTTCTTTGTTAGATTAAGCCGCGTAATCCATATGACGGCTAGTGAAATTCATATGATGGCGGCTGTTTTGCCATCCACGTGTTCGCGCGCAAGAAATGGCGCGTCTGCGGGCATGCCAACGCGGTGATGCCGTTCCCGCAAATCGAAAAGACGTTTTAATCACGATCCAACAAAAAAAAATATGAAAAAAACGACAAACCTTCTGCTGGCAAGCATCATTGCGGTGCTCTTTTGCTTGACCGGGAATGCGCAGCAAATCATCTATTCCAACTCCTTCAGCGGGGGAGCGGCGGCGATTAATGGAACCGCGCCGACGGTGGCCAACAGTGGCTTCGGCGGCACCAATACCGCCCTCTGGATTTACACGTTTAGCAACGCTGTGAGCGGATACGCCAACACCGCGAACGACACCGTTTTGGCCAACGGAACCCTTGGCACCAACGCCGGTTCTGCGGTCCTGCCATTCAAGCCGCAGTCGGGCGCCGTTTATTACCTGACCGGCTCGGTTTACCTGCCTGGGGCAAATAGCTGGATCGGCATGGGTTTTTGCCAAAGTGCCACGATAGGTACTTCTGCAGGCTCCGAGCGGTTCACGGACGGAAACGTCAAGGGTGGTCCGTGGATGGATGTGGAAGAACACGCCAATATTAACCTCTTTGGGGGGCCGGAAACAGGAGACGGAACCGCCGCCCAGGATGTTGAGCCGACGGTGGGAACTTACACGCTCACGATCATGTTGAACACGCTTGGAACAAATTGGGTTGCAGCCGCATACGTAAACAGCACTATACAAGGCACGAACTTTGTCGGTGGCGTGCAACTGGGCACCAACATCACATATCTGGGCAGCGGCGTATCGAATCCGACCATCGGTTATATGGGGATGACTCAACAAGCAATTAGCGCCAGCGATGCCGTTCAATGGAACTATATAACGCTTTCCACGGCGGCGGAGCCGTTGATTTCACAACAGCCGGTCACAGCGTCCGCCAACGCCGCCTCCGCCTTCACCAACACAATCTCAGCCGTCGCCAACACCAACGGCGGACCGCTCCTTTACCAGTGGTTCTTCAATTCCAGTTCCAATTATGCCGGCGCGAGCGCCCTGACGAATACCGCGGACGGGCGCGTCTTCGGCACTGCGGCCAATTCATTGGTCATTACCAATCTCCATGCCAGCGATGCCGGTTTTTATTATGTCGTGGTGACGAACAATTACGGTTCGATCACGAGCACGATCGCGCAGTTGACGGTTTATGCGGCTCCGTCGTTTGTGGCGCAACTTCCGGCAACTTACACCAGTCCGCTCACATTATACGCCGGAGCGAATCCCCAATTCTCGGTTGCGGCCCTCGGCAAGCTGCCGATTTATTATCAATGGTACACGAATAACGTGGCTTGCCGCAGTCAAACCAATGTCTCCTTTATATGGTCCAACGTGCCAATCAGCGCGATAAACGCCTATTGCGTTGCGACCAACTCCGTCGGCAGTGCGACCAGCGCGGTGTGGACGGTTTCGGCAATCGCGGATCCAACCGCGCCTTTCCCGGCCAATGCTCTGGCGCTGAATCCCATCGGCTATTGGCCGTTGAATGAAGCGGAAGTGGGCGGTGGCGATGACGGCGTCGTTGCCATCGATTACGCGGGCGGCAATGACGGCGCTTATACCAATGTTGGCCTTGGCCTTGGGGGCTACAGCGGCACAGATCCAAATGCCGCGTCACCGATCTTCGGCGCGGTTGCCAGCACAGATAGTGGCGTTTTTGCCATTCAGGGAATAAATTTTGGCGCGCCTTCCAACACCAGCGCGACTTTCACAGTCCAAGCTTGGGTTAATAGCCCGGGAGGTTCAGTCAACGGCGCAGGTATCGTGAGCGAGGGTTATCAAGGCACCGAACAGTTTGCCCTCGGCATTGCCAGCGGCGATTATCAGTTTTTGGTCCACGATGCCTCCGGGAATTCTTATTCTGCCACCGCGGGATTTGGTCCGGATGGAAATTGGCATTTCCTCGCCGGCGTTTGCGATGAAGTCAATGGCGCGGTGTCGCTTTACGTTGACAGCGAACTGGCCGCCAGCGTGCCGATTGCTTCCGGGAGCGGATTGCTAGCCTCCGCCAATTCGATGACCATTGGCGCCAGAAGCTCCACCCCCGCGGCCAATTATGACTTGCAGTTTTATGGCTACATTGACGAAGTGTCTGTTTTCAATTACGCCTTGTCGTATGCCCAGGTGGCTGCGCTCGAGGAGTCGGTTGGCGGCACTCTTCCGGCCTATATTGTTCCTCCAGCGCCGCTGGCCAATTTCCCGTACCAGGCGGGCACGACACTGACGATTCCTGCCATGGTCTCCGGCCAGCCGCCCTTCGGTTACTACTGGACCAACCTGACCACCGCCACTGTCCTCGGGGCGGGTGCAAGCAGCGCCCTGGGGTATCTTAACGCAACTCTCTCAATCCCGGATGCTTCCACCAACTGGAGTGGCGACCAGTTGCAGTTGGTCGTCACCAACGCCTTTAATTCCGTCACTTCACCTGTCACTTTGTTCGCCTACCCGTCGCCGGTAGCGGTGAGCGCCACCAACCCCATTATTTATTCCAACAACTTTGACGCAGGCACGGTAACGGTTTCCGGGACGGCGCCGACAGTGGCCAACTTTTTGGTCGGCGGCACCAATGCAGTGTGGGTTTGCACCTACACCAACACGCCCGTCAGCTCGAACGGCACTGTTTATGGGAACGGCACCCTGGGAACCAACGCAGGCTGCGCTCTCTTGCCGTTCACGCCGGAGCCGGGCTACGTTTATACCATGACCGGCTCGCTGGTATCGCCGTCGGCCATGGGCGACTGGGTGGCAATGGGTTTCGCGCAAGCTGCGACACCGATTAATAATGCGGATGACGCGCGGTTCACGGACAATGATGCCCCTGGTTATGCGTGGATGTATGTCCAAAATGCGAATGGCGTATTTGAGCCAGGACCGCGAACCACCGCTGCAGGCGGCAGTACTAACACGCTGCCCATTCCATCAGCTACTCCTGTTACAATGCAGGTAGTCTTGAATACAATTACCAACAACGGGTGGACTGCGTCTGCTTTTGTTAATGGCACGCAATTTGGCAGCAACTACGTGTATACGACGACGCCGTCAATCGCGTATGCCGGCGTTGGTCAAAACAGTTTTTCCTCGACCACGTCCGGGATTCAATGGCAGTACTGGACGCTTACCGCGCAGGCCGTCAGCGTTCCGGCCTATCTAATTGCTCCACTGCCGCCAACCAATGTCACGGTTTCGGCGGGCGCGACACTGACGATTCCTGCGACGGTCCTTGGCACGCCGCCCTTCGGTTATTACTGGAGCAACACCAACGCCGCCACTGTCATCGGGTCGGGGGCAACCACCTCAATCAACAATCCGTCGACGCTCGACGCCACCCTCACCGTTCCCAGCGTTCCCAGCAGTTGGAATGGCGACCAGTTGGAATTGACCGTGACCAACGCCTATGGCACCAACACCACCCTCGTCGCGCTCTCGGTGTCGGTCAATACCAACCTGCCACCCATTGTGCCGGCGGTAACGAACGGACAATTGACGCTGAGCTGGCCGTCGTATGCCAACGGCTATACCCTCCAGGCGCAGACCAATAGTTTGGGCACCAACTGGGTGGATGTGGCCGGGTCAAGCTCATCAAATGTGATTGCTATCCCCATCAATCCGACCAACGGCAGCGTGTTCTATCGTTTGATTTATCGCTGATAAAGCTGAACGAACGAATCAGACAAGATAAATATGGTAATTATTTGGAAGATGCGCCCCGAATGCGCGCCACAGGTTCACCAACCCGGCAGGACGAGGCTCCTGCCGGGCTTGGGTTTGCTCCGAATAATGGCTCCGCGGGAGCGCTGGCATGCCGCCGCTGGCAACGGGGCTTATCGTGTCGTTCATCCGCAAATCGGTCGCGCCTTTACCCTCATTGAACTGTTGGTCGTCATAGCCATCATCGCGATCTTGGCGTCATTGCTCCTGCCAGCCTTGAGCAACGCAAAAATAAGCGCCCAGGAAATGGGTTGCAAAAGTAATCTCAAGCAGTTGGGTCTGGCGGAACAAATGTATGTTACTGATTACGCCGGGAAAATGTTTGCATATACGGGCAACGTGTGGACGGAGGTGCTTCGTCCTGTGTTTTCCGGTGTGGACAAGGTGGTAATCTGCCCCAGGACGAGTCTCTGGAATCCACAGCCAAACACTGACGAATCAGGTGACTACAAAACGTCTTGGTGTTATCCCACCCCCACCATCGTCAACACCACGAACGGCAGCTATGCCATGAACGGCTGGTTTTACGCTGGCGGATGGTCGTATGCCGGGGTCGGGTCTGCAACCGGGGCATTCTTTAAAGAATCAGCAGTAAAGGTGACGAGTCAAACCCCGGTCTTTGGGGATGCGATATGGCCGGATGCCTGGCCGGAGACGAATGACCTCTGCAACACTCACAACCTGCAGACCGGAGCTGATTCCGATACGGTGGGCGGCCCTGCGGGCATGGATCGATTCCTCATTGCCAGACATGGCCCTAATCGGCCCAACGTGCCTCCAACAGCCGCGAATCTTACCACGCGGTTACCGGGCGGCGTTCAAATCGTCTTCTATGACGGACATGTGGATGGTGTGCCGTTGGACAACCTTTGGAGTCTTTACTGGCACCCCGGTTGGTTGCCTCGGTCCCGACCTCTATTTTAACATCACATTCCTGCGGAATGACATCCTCACGCAAACGCAGCGTTTCTACCATTGTTTGACACCATGACACACGAAAACAGACATGCCTTGGGCCGGCTTTTGGGTCCCTTTCTCGGCCTAGTTTGCCTGGCCGTGGCGCAGCCCAGGGCTTTTGGCGGCGCGGTGGCCTGGCCGGTCGCGCCCGGACTGTCCGCCATGGAACATCCCGAGTTGCTGCCGCTCTTCCTGCCGGAAGGCACGGAGACCCGGCAGTTCAGCTCGTACGATCCGAGCGCCTCCAATAACGATGGCAATTTCAAAACCGCTTTCACCAAGTACATTGATGCCAACGGCGAATATGTGATTTTTGACGCCTCCGGGCCGGGCTGCCTCTACCGTCAACAAATCAATGTCTGGTCGCGCGGACGTCAAAAGCAGGCGGGCAAGTCGCATATCAAATACTACTTTGACGACGAACCCAAACCGCGCCTGGACTTGTCGATTGATGACCTGTTCGGTGGCAAAATCGCCCCCTTTACCGAGCCTTTCGCGTTCCTGGATCCGCTTCCGCGCTTCGGGATTCTTTACTACCCCTTCCCATTCAAAAAGCACCTGAAGGTGACCACGACCGATGACCTGACCCGGCTGGCCGATCCCTATACCTCTTCGTGGTATCAATATACTTATCTGACCTATGGAAACGCCAAGGCGGTGACGACTTGGGCCGGCCACCAGGAAGACAGCCCGGCGGTACGGTCTCAATGGACCCATTTGGGACTCGACCCCAAGTCTGCGGCCGGCAATGTCACCGTCTCGAATACCATCACGATTCCGAAGGCGAAGAGTGCCGTTCTGGCGGAGTTGCGCGGCGCAGGCTCGATTGCCAGTCTCAAACTTCGGCTTGATCCATACGGGCGCAAAGAATTTTACCATACGATTCTCAGAATTTACTGGGATGGCGCCAAACGTCCCGCGGTGGAGATGCCGCTCGGCCTGTTCTGCGGCGGCGGCGGCGAAACCTACGCGAATTGCCGCCATGTGCCGGAGATGTCGCTGCGCACGCTCTTTTATGGTTTCGACGGAACGAACCACGAGTTTTATTGCTATTGGCCCATGCCTTACTGGCGTTCGGCGCGGCTGGAGCTTGTCAATGAGAGTGGTGTGGACCTGCAATCGGTTTCCTGCGTGCTCCAATACAAGCCGGCAGCCGTTCTGGCTTACCCGGCGGGGCAGGCCGGTTATTTTTGCGCCAAACGCACTCTCGCCCGGGATCCTGGTCGCGGCTTGTTCAACACCGTTTTCGAGGAGAGCGGCCGGGGGCACGTGGTCGGGATGTCCTTTTATTCAACCCAATACGCCATGGATGGCGATGAATTCACCTACATTGATGGCAGCCGCACCCCGCAGATTCACGGCGATGGCACTGAAGACGACCACAACCAGGGGTATGGCGGAGCCGCTTATCAGAAGCCGCTCTGGGGCGGGTTGGTCAACGGATATCAATCGGCCTACCGGCTTTACTACAATGATTGTTACATTTTCAAACAGCACATCAAAATCAACTACGAATTCACCCGCGAGGGCGGTCACGATTACGGCGGCGAGACCGATGTGGCGGTTTACTATTATAAAGCGGCCCCGGCCGGACACTTGGTGTTGACCGACCAACTTGATGTCGGAGATACGGCTTCCGAAGCTGCCCACCGCTATTCCATCACTGGTCAAACCTGGGCCGGAACGCGGCGCAGCGGTTATGACGGCTACGAGCGCGACTACGAATATGATTCCTGCCAGGATGATGGCCGCGCCTTTGCGGACAACAGCGAATTCACTGTCACCATCCCGCCTGCCAACAACGGCGTGAAACTCAGGCGGCGGCTGTTTCGTTCCGGCAACGGCCAGCAGCGCGCATTTGTGTATGTGGACGGTGTCCGCGTGAACGAATGCCCGTGGGACGTCTGCACCCCTTCCTCCGCCCCCTCTTACCAGGGCTGGATCGACGCGGACTTCGAGATTCCCGCCGCCTATACCCAGGGCAAACGCAAACTGCGCCTGCGGGTGCAAAATGCCGGCGGCGCCAAATCCGAAATCAACGAGTTCTACTATTGGGTTTATAGTTACGAAGACAAGCCGTCCGCCAAAGCGCCGCGGGCAGTCCGCGAACTGAGCGCCGCGCCGTCCGGCAGTTGCCGCGCCGAGTTGCGGTGGGCGGCGGCGCGAGCGGCTGACCAAGTCAATTATTACCAGATTGAGCGCAGCGAGCGGCTGGACTTTTCCCTTCCAACCCGGGTCGGCCGGAGCAACGCCAGCCACTTTGGCGACTCGCGTGTGAAACCCTCCACCACCTATTATTACCGGGTGGCGGCCGTGGGCCTTTCCGGGGCTGTCGGGCCGTTTTCCAAACCGGTGGCGGCAACCACCGGGCGCAATACCCAAACGTCCGCCGCCGCCTTTCTGGGAATTGACGAAACGACCCAGGGCAATTGGCCGGCCAAGTACGGTTCCGATGGTTTTTTCATGCCGCGTTACTTTTACGGCCGCGACTGCCAGGCCTGGCCCGATTACCTTTGCGCCGTGGACTGCGGCAGCTTCACCAACCGGCAGTTCTCCATCTGGAAAACCTCCACCGGCTCATCGCTGCTCACCAGCCCCATCTCCTACTGCGCGCGCTACCTGGGCGCGCTGGAAACTTCCGGCTCCGGCACGCTCACCCTTTATGTGAGCGACACCCAACCGCATCAACTGGCGCTCTACGTTTGCGATTTCGACAAGGCCGGGCGCGAACAAACCATTGAACTCCTGGACCTGGAGGGCCATGCGCTGGCCCCAGCCCGCACGGTTGGTAATTTCGAGCAGGGAAAATGGCTGCGGTTCCAATTCTCCGGCAGCATCCATGTGCGCCTCGGCAATCAAAAGAGCGGTTCCACCGCGGGGCTCTCGGCTTTGATGTTCGACAAAATGCCATGAGACCGCATTTGCTCCGCGTTATAGCCGGCCCGTTGGGCAACCGCGGGAACGCCCGGCTCTTTTGGGGATTATTTGCCCTGTCCTGTCTGGCGGTTTTGGCTGTAAAGCCGACTTTCGCCGCCCAGGAGACGGATAGGATTGAAGCGGGCGCTTTTCGGGTTGATACGCTGCCGTTTTTGCGAACCGGCGTGCAGACGCATCAGTTCTGTTCTTATGACCGCGCCGGTGATAATTATGACGCGTTTTATTTTCCGTTATACACGGACACCAACGGCGAGTGCGTGATCTTCGACGCCATGGGTCCCGGCTGTCTTTACCGCCAGCAGATGAATATTTGGTTTGGCGATCCGACCTATAAAGGCATTCAGATTCGATTCTATTTCGACGACGAGCCTAAACCGCGCGTTGACATGGATGTCTCCATTTTCTTTAGCACCAACAATCCGATTTTTCAGCCTCCCTTGGCGTTTGACGGGTATGATCCGCAAAAGAAGAGGGATCGTTTCCGAAATCTTTACCATCCGATGTGTTTCAAGAAACGGTTGAAGGTGGCTTTAAGCGCCGAACCCGGCGGTCCGCCCACAGCATTGGAGCCGTGGACGGGGCCTGCCGGAAAACACCCTGATCACAACAACCGCACCCGCCATTGGTATCAATACACCTATCAATTGTTTACTGAAGATCCGGGTTTGGATTCGTGGACGCCCGAGGCGGGACGCCGCATGATGCCTTCCTTGATTGAGGCCTGGAACGTCAACAACAACGCCAAGGCGGCTCCCGGCGTCAAAGAGAAAACCGTGACTTCCAAAATTAACGCCGGGGAAACGGCCGCGTTATGGAAAACCGGCAAGGCGGGCGCGATCACGGCATTGCATTTCCGGATTGCTCCCACGAACAACGCGGACGCGCTGTTTGATTCCTGGCTGAAGATTACCTTTGACGGGGCGGCTCGTCCGCAAATCGAGGCGCCGCTGGGTTGCTTTTTTGGAGTCTATCGAACCAAGCTTCAGGCTTCGTATGCGTCGTTGCTCCTGGGCTGGTCCAACCATCAGGCTGATTGCTATTTTCCAATGCCATTTTGGAAATCCGCGGTGATTCAAATTGAAAATCGCGGCCTGGGCAAGGTCGCGGTGTCTGCGACAGTTGACTCCAAGACGGCGTCCTCGATGCCCTATCCGCGACAGGATTGCGGTTATCTGTTCGCCCATTACCATCGGGAGGATCCGCGGATTGAAGGCAAGGACTACACCTATTTGGAAACGAGCAACTGTTCCGGCCAGGTTGTCGGCCACGTGGCCGCCCGTTGGAACACATGCTGCGAAGAGAATGAACGCACTTATTTTGACGGGAGCGGAACTCCGTGGATCGAAGGCGATGGATTCGAGGATGATCAAGGCATGGGCTGGGGGCTGACCTGGGGTCCTCCAGCCCTGGCCCTGCCGGTTTTTGGCGCCCCCAGCGGCAATGTCGGTTCCGGCGGCCTCTATCGTTTTCTGCTGCCCGACATGTATTGTTTTTCCAGCGGCATCAAGCATGGCCACCAAACTTACGGCCCGCATACGCCGTCGGGTGAGAAAGGCCGCTACCGGGTTGGCACGGAGGAAAGCGTGACTTTTTGGTATGGAATTCCTCATCCGCGCCTGGTTCAAACGGACGAAATGGATGCGGGAAACTTGCAATCAGAACAGGCCCATGCTTATCAGGCCGAGGGAGATGTCCGGCGAATAAAGGGAGCCTGGTGGTACGACGGAGAATTTAACAACGTGCTTTTCAAAACTCCGGCGATCACGGACGATGGCGTTTCTTTTACGAACAGAAGCACCTTCACCGTTGCCATCTCCCCGGACAATCGGGGCGTGCGTCTCCGTCGTCGTTGCGATAAAGCAGACAATCGCCAGAAAGCCCGGGTCTATATAGACGGACATTTGGTGACAGAGCGGCCGTGGTACAGCGTGGACTACGAAAAAACCTATCGAAATATCCGGTGGTTCGACACTGATTTTGAAGTGCCGAAAAATTACACCCAAGGCAAGGGAAAAATAACGGTTCAAATTGAATTCGTAAGTTCGGAAACCGGACGCTGGAACGAATGCCGTTATTGGGTTTACAGTTATTTGGACAATCTATGAATAAAGCCGTCTTACTGGCCATCTGTCTGGCGCTCGCCGCCAAAGGCGCCGATGCGCAAACCAACGCACAAACCGAAACACAACACTACATCAGTGTTATCCGGCAGAACATCTTCAAGGACTACAAGGGCATGTTCAAGCCGGCCAAGGGAATCTTGAAACATCCCTTTATCACGCCGGGATGCAGTTCGTATCAGGACCAGCTTTGGGACTGGGACTCCTGGCTGACGGACATTGCCTTGCAGCAAATCCTCCTGGAAAACGGTTCGACCGGGGACAAGCAGGAGGCGGTTCAATTTGAGCAGGGATGTGTGCTGAACTTTCTTGATTCCGTCAGCGGCGGGCGCATCCCGGTGGTGATTGGCCCCAACAACAAGGACATGATGAACACCGGCCCGGACTTTGTCCCGTGGCTGCACAACATGCACAAGCCGTGTCTGGCCCAACACGCGGCCTTTCTGGTCAAACAAAATGGCGGCAATGCCGAATGGCTTCGAGACCAGTTTCCGCACATGCAGGCTTTTGTGAACTGTTATTACAACCACTACCGCAACAAGGCCACGGGCCTGTATTACTGGCAGACGGACGAATGCATTGGCGTGGACAATGACCCCGGCACATTTTTCCGGCCTTACGGGAGTTCCGGCTCGATCCTTTTGAATTGCTTCATGTATAAGGAACTGCAAGCGATGGTCTATCTGGCCGGACGTTTGAATATGGCGGACATCGGGAACAGCTACCAAAAGATGGCCGATGCGCTCCTTCAATCCATCCGGGAGAACTGCTGGGACCCGAAGGATGGTTTCTATTACAGTGTCGATCTTAACCTCCGGCCCGTGACGCAGCCGGACAAAGCCTGGCAGTTTCACATGGGGCAGCCCAGAAATTGGGATTGCCTGATTCAACGGCTGGGCGTCTGGTCGGGCTTTCTGGCCATGTGGTCCGGGGTGGCCACACCGGAACAGGCGAAGCTAATGGTCGAAAAGAATCTCATGGACACCAATACGTTTGACGCTCCGTATGGCATCCGGTCCCTTTCCAAAATGGAAAAAATGTATGACTTGCGCGCCACCAGCAATCCCTCCAACTGGCTGGG
>CAZLEE010000102.1:0-14979 GCA_964558455.1 uncultured Verrucomicrobiota bacterium
AGGGTTGGAAGGATGCGGGCGAGAAGACTGAGCCGGGTTCCAAGACCTGATCTGCTAATTTGTTCAGGCCGGCTATCGTTGTGATAGCCGGCTTTTTTGTGTCCAAATTTAATCCTCCCCGCCGCCGTTGCCGTTGCCGGGTTTCTTTTCCCATTGGCGCTGGGTGCGCTGGGGGAGGGTTGTGTCCGCTTTGGCGTAATAGGTGTCGGGACCGAATTTGGCGTCCAAGGCTTCTTGCAGGGCGACGGAGGGTTTGACGAAGTAGCGGTCGTGCGTTTCGATGAAGACGTTTTCGCCGCCCGGCCACGTCAGGCGGATGAACAGCTCGCATTTTCCGGGATGGGCTTCGACGATGGCGCGGGCTTCCATGAGCAGGGCCGGGGTGAGGCGGGGGACGTGCAGGCGGAGGTGGACTTGTTTGGTGTACAGATGCGGGGCGTCTTGCAGGAGGACGACGGATTGGGGGAAAAGCTTCGGCTTGTCCTCGGAGCGATTAACTTCGCCGGTGATGAGCAGGGTGGCGTTTGGCACGATGAGGGGGACGAATTTCTCGTAAACATCGTTGAAGAGGAGGATTTGGATCGATCCGCTCAGGTCCTCCACTGTGGCCAGGGCGTAGGCCTTGCCCGATTTTTTTGAGATGCCTTTTTGCACCTCGGTCACAAGACCGCCGATGCGGGTCATGGCGTGATTGGCGAGGGTGGCGAGTTGCTCGGTGGTGTGCGTGGCGTATTTCTCCAGGATCGGCGCGAAAGGCGTCAGGGGATGGCCGGTGACGTAGAAGCCGAGCAGTTCGCGTTCGAAGGCGAGCAATTCGTGTTGGGGCCATTCGGCCAATTGTTTTTCCGGTTCCGGCTTGTTATCAGCTTTATCCTCCAGCAGACCGAAAAGAGTGTCCTGTCCGCGCTGCCGGTCTTGAATTATCCCGGCGGCGCGCGCCAGCACCCGGTCGATCTTGGAAAACATGGTCGCCCGGTTCTCGCCGAAACAGTCGCAGGCGCCCGATTTGATGAGGGCTTCGAGGGCTTTGCGGTTGACAGTGCGTCCGTCCACCCGTTCGCAAAGGTCGGAGAGCGATTTGAATTTGCCCGCCTTGCGGGGTTCGAGGAGGCTTGCGACCGCGACCTCGCCCATGCCTTTGATGGCAGCCAGGCCGAAACGGATGGCCATTTTTTCCGGGGCGCCTGATTCGCGCGGGCCGGGGGCGAAAAAGACGCCGCTTTGATTGACATCGGGGGGCAGGACCTCGATGCCGGAGAGGCGGGCTTCGCCAATGAGGACGCTCAACTTGCCAATGTCGCTCATGTCGTTGGTCATGAGGGCGCAGAAAAATTCGACGGGATAATTGGTCTTCAACCAGGCGGTTTGATAAGCGACGATGGCGTAGGCGGCGGCGTGGGATTTGTTGAAACCGTAACCGGCGAATTTTTCCAGCAAATCGAAAACCTCGTTGGCCTTGTCGGCGGGGATGTTATTGAGTTTGGCGCAACCCTCGACGAACACCTTGCGGTGTTTGACCATTTCCTCGAGCTTTTTTTTGCCCATGGCGCGGCGGAGCAGGTCGGCCTTGCCGAGGCTGAATCCGGCCAGCACCTGCGTGGCCTGCATCACCTGTTCCTGATAGATGAGCACGCCGTAAGTTTCCTTGCTGATTGATTCGAGCAGCGGGTGCGCGTATTCGACTTTGACCTCGCCGTGGCGGCGTTTGATGAAATCGGGAATCAGGTCCATTGGTCCCGGCCGGTAAAGCGCGACCAGCGCGGTGATGTGTTCGATGGAACCGATCTGGAACTTGCGGCACAAATCGCGCATTCCGCCTGATTCCAATTGGAACACGCCTCCGGTATTGCCCTGGTTCAGGAGGTCGTAAGTTTTTTGGTCGTCGAGGGGCAGGTGGTCGATGGGGACTTCCACGCCGCGATTGGTCCGGATCAACTCGCAGGCGTTGCGGATGACGGTGAGGGTTTTCAGGCCGAGGAAGTCCATTTTGAGCAGGCCCAGATCGCCCACCGGACCCATGGGGTATTGGGTGACAATCGCGCCGTCCTCGTCTTTTTTGAGAGGAAGGAGATTGACCAGCGGTTGATCGCCGATGACCACGCCCGCCGCGTGGACGGAAGCGTTGCGGGTCAAATCCTCCAGTATCAAAGCGGTGTCGATCAGCTCGTGCGTCTGTTCCTCTTCCTCGTAGGCCTGCTTGAATTCGGGGGATTGATCCAGCGCTTTATGAAGATCCATCTTCAATTCGTTGGGGACCATCTTGGCCAGGCGGTCGCAATCGCCGTAGCTCATCCCCATCACCCGGCCCACGTCGCGCAGGACGGATTTCGCGCCCATGGTGCCGAAGGTGATGATTTGGGCGACGGACAACTGCCCGTATTTTTGCCGGACGTATTCGATGACATCGATGCGGCGGTCATCGGCGAAGTCGATGTCAATATCAGGAGGATTGACACGTTCGGGATTGAGGAAACGTTCGAAGAGCAGGCCGTAGCGGATGGGGTCAACGTTGGAAATTTCCAGGAGATAAGTGACAATCGAACCGGCGGCCGAACCGCGCGCCACGCACGAGACGCCCTTGCTCCGCCCGTAACGGACGAAGTCGCCCACGATGAGGAAATAGCTGATGAAGCCGGTTTTCTCGATCACCTTCAACTCCACCTCCAGGCGGTCCAGGACCGCTTTGATGCCGGCCGCCTGATCGACGGGGACGGCGGGGTCCGGGGAGGCGTTGGGCAATTTGCGCGGGTCATCAATGCCGGTCACGACGAAGCCCGAAGCCTCGGAACGGGCGTGGATGCTGTAACGCTGCTCCAGGCCCCCGGCCAGGAGTTGGCGCAAACAAGCCTCGCGCGACATGTCTTTTGGCTGGGGAAAAAGCGGGTAATGCAGCTTGTTGAATTCGATTTCCAGGTTGCACTTTTCCGCCACTTCCAACGTGTTTAGCACCGCCTCCGGCACTTCGCTGAAACGGGCCTTCATTTCCTCGGCCGAGCGCAGATAAAACTGCTCCGGCTGATAGCGCATCCGCTTGGTGTCGCTCAAGAGGGTTTGGGTGCCGATGCAAATCAGGCAATCGTGGGCGTGGGAATGGGATTTTTCCACGTAATGCACATCGTTCGTCGCCACCAATTTCAGGCCGAATTCCTTGGCCCAGGCGATGAGAGTGCGATTGACCTTCAACTGTTCGGGCAGGCCGTGATTTTGCAGTTCGAGATAAAAATTATCCGCGCCCAGGGTTTGTTTAAACCAATCAATGGTGTCGCGCGCCTTGGCCGGCTGGTCCTTGACAATCAGGTCGGGAATTTCGCCGGCGAGGCAGCCGGACAGGGCGATCAACCCCTGGGCGTGCGTGGCGAGGATTTCCTTGTCGATGCGCGGTTTGTAATAATATCCCTCCAAGTGGGCGGCGGTGACGAGCTGGATCAGATTTTTGTAACCCGTCTGGTCCCGGGCCAGCAAACCGAGGTGATGATAAACATCGCGTCCGCCCATGCTGGATTTTTTATCCAGGCGGCTGCCCGGCGCCACATAGACCTCGCAGCCGATGATCGGCTTGATCCCGCAGGCGCGCGCCGACTTATAAAAATCAATCGCCCCGTAAAGGACGCCGTGATCCGTGATGGCCATGGCGGGGAAATTGAGTTCCTTCGCCTTTTCCATCAGGCGATCCATACGGCATGCGCCATCGAGCAGGGAATACTCGGTGTGCAGATGAAGATGAACAAAATCGGCATGAGCCATTCCATAAAACTAGGGTTCAAACCCCAAAGATCAAAGGCCAATTTCACGGTTCGGCCGCAAAAGAGAATTCAGGGCTGGAAAATTTGGCTTGCAGTTTGTAGGGGAATTCATTACGCTCGCGGCCACAAACACTTTATGCGCATTGTGATTCAAGATTCTGCCGGCAAAGCCTATCTCAACGGACAGGCGTGGACTGCCGAGGCTGACCAGGCGCAGGAATTTGAGACCGTGGCGCAAGCGGAGACGTATTGCCGCGAGCAAAACGTGCGGCAGGCGATGATCGTGCTGAAATTCAGCGATGCGACCCGGGAGGATATTCGCTACCCCATCGGCCCCCGGGACGCCCTGCTCGTTTCCCGTCCTCCCACGACCAAAATACGCAGTCTGGCCTGAGAACGGGCTGGAGCCGGGTTGGGCAGGAATTCAGTTTTCGACAAAAATGGTCTTGCGCCAAAGGTTACGGTTGATACATTACCCGTTCGCGGGCTAATGGCCTTCGAATGGTACTGTCTCGATTCATTGATTTGTAACCTGTGAAAATTTTTGCCGGAACGTCCAATCTGCCGTTAGCCAAGAGCATCGCTGCTTCCATTGGCATGGAATTGGGCAAATGCACCATCAGCGCCTTCCCAGACGGCGAAACATTCGCCAAGATAGATGAGAACGTGCGCGGAGAGGACGTGTACATTGTGCAGTCCACCGCTCCGCCCACCAATCATTACTACATGGAAATGTTCATCATGATGGATGCGGTGCGGCGGGCCAGCGCCAAGCGGATCACAGCCGTGCTTCCGTTTTACGGTTACGCGCGCCAGGATCGCAAGGATCAGCCCCGCGTGCCCATCACCGCGAAATTGGTGGCAAACCTCCTCGTGGCGGCGGGCGCAAACCGGATATTGACCATGGACTTGCACGCCCAGCAAATCCAGGGATTCTTTGACATCCCGGTCGATCATCTCTACGCGGCGCCGGTGATGTATGAATATTTAAAGAAGAAGAATCTGGGCGATTTGGTAGTGGTCAGCCCCGATGTGGGAGGGTTGAAGATGGCGCACGCCTACGCGCAGGTTTTGCACGCGGGGCTGGCCATTGTGGCCAAACGGCGTAAGAGCGCGACGGATATCGAGTCCGTGGGGGTGATCGGGGAAATCCGGGGGCGCAATGTGCTGATGGTGGATGATTTGACCGAGACAGCCGGGACGCTGGTCAATGCGGCCGAGTTGTTGAAGAAAAAAGGGGCCAAGAAAATCATTGCCTGTGTTTCGCACGCGATTTTGGGGGATCTGGGAATCGAGAGGATGCGAAAATCAAAGATTGACGAATTAATTACGACTGATACTGTCCTACGCCCCGCCATTAGCGGGATAAAGATCACGACATTGAGCGTGGCTGCGCTGCTAGGTGAGGCGATAAAGCGGATTAACTGCAACTCATCAGTTACGTCGCTTTTCGAGTTCAAGGGTGGGCGCACCAGTTAAGCTGGCGTTGCAGGGAAAAATTATATAAGGTAAAAAAGATGAAATCTGTTGCTTTAACCGCGTTTCCGCGGACGACGGGTCGCCGGGCCGGCGCCAAGAAATTGCGCTCCGAAGGCCGTGTTTCCGCCGTCATTTATGGACGCCTCAATCCGCCCCAAAGTCTTGAATTTAAGGTCAAGGAAATCAAGGACGTCATGCTCAAGGCCGCCTCCGAAATCGTCCTGCTGGACCTTTCGGTGCAAGGCGACGCCAAGCCGAAACGGCTCGCCCTTATCAAGGAAATCCAGCATCACGTTTTGACCCATGAGATGCTGCACGTTGATTTGCACGAGGTGGCCGAGAACGAAAAGGTCACCATGATGGTGCCGGTGGAGGCGATTGGCGATCCGGCGGGGGTCAGGACCGGCGGCGGCACATTGGAGCACATCATGTTCAAATTGAAAGTGCGCGCCCTGCCCAAAGACCTTCCGGAAGCTTTGATCGTGGATGTCAGTCTTTTGGAGATCGGCAAGGCGATACACCTTGGCGAGATCAAGGCGCCCGCCGGAGTCGAAATCCTGGGCGACAAACATATTTCAGTGCTGTCTGTGGCTGCGCCGGTGAGCGAAGCCCAGGAAGCCGCCACCCTTGAAGCCGCAACGACGCCCACGGGCGAAGTCGAGATGCTCAAGGAGAAGAAGGAAGACGGGACGGAAGCCAAGCCCGGCGAGAAGGCGGGGGAGAAAGCGGGAGCCAAAGCGGGTGAGAAGGCCGGAGACAAGGGCGCGGAGAAAGCTGGAGCCAAGGGCGAAAAGGCAGCTCCCGCCGCCGCAGATAAAGCAGCCGGGAAGAAGCCTGACAAGAAGGGCGAGAAGAAGAAGTAACACAGCCTTGACCCGGTGGAGAATTTGTTTCTCATCACGGGGTTGGGCAATCCCGGCCAGGAGTATGCCGGGACGCGGCATAACATCGGGTATGAACTTGCCGCGCGTCTGGCAGGGCAGTCGCGGGCAGTCTGGAAGTTGGAAAAGAAATTCAACGCCCGGCTGGCTTGGCTGGAACAGACGGGGCGGAAGATTATTTTGTGCCAGCCGCAGACGTTCATGAACGCGAGCGGCGAAGCAGTGGGCGCGCTGGCGCGGTTTTACCAGTTGCCGGTGGAAAGGACTCTGGTAGTGGTGGACGATGCGGATCTGTCCTTGGGGCAAATCCGGTTGCGGAGCGAAGGCAGCAGCGGCGGCCATCATGGGTTGGAATCCGTGGAGCAGCAGTTGGGGACGAGGAATTATCCTCGATTGCGTCTGGGGATCGGGCGACGGGCGGAAGAGGACCGGCAGATAACGAATTACGTTCTGGGCCGGTTCACGGCCGGGGAACGGGAGATAGTGGAAGAAGTTCTGGCGCGGGCCATCCGTCAGGTGGAATGTTGGTGGGGCGCCGGAATAAAAGAAGCGATGAATCAATTTAACGGGGCTGTCACAGCTCCGCCGAAAAAAGGAAATTTGTGAAACGTTACGAAGGTTTGTTCATATTAAACTCTGCAGGCAAGGAAGAGACGCTGAAGGACACGATGGATAAGATTTCAGCCGAGATCGTTGCCGTCGGCGGCAAGGTTGAGACGGTGCAGAAGATGGACAAGAAGGCGTTTGCGCGCGTGGCGGACCACAAGTTCACCGGCGGGTTTTACGTCAATTATGTTTTTGAAGCCGGCCCGGAGAGCATCATCCAGATGCGCCAGCATTTTTCCCTGAACGAGGATATCTTTCGCGTTTTGTTCACCCTCGCGCCCGCGCCGGTGGAAAAGGCGGAAGCCGTCAAATAACCCCTGTTTATGGCCAGCTTCAACAAAGTCATCATTGCGGGCAATCTGACCCGTGATCCCGAATTGCGCTACCTGCCCAAGGGCACGGCGGTGGCGGCATTCGCGCTGGCCGTCAACCGGACTTGGAAAACCGAGACCGGGGAAAACAAGGAAGAAGTCAATTTCATTGATGTCGAGGCTTTTGGCCGGCAGGCGGAAGTCATTGCCCAGTACATGCGCAAAGGGCGCCCCCTCTTGGTGGAAGGCCGGTTGAAGCAGGATTCCTGGGAGGACAAGGCGACGCACCAAAAGAGGACCAAACTCAAGGTGGTGCTTGAGTCATTTTCATTCATCGATTCCAAGGGGCCTGAGGGCGGTTCAGCCGCGCCGGAGGCGCCTCACCGGCCCGCCGCGGCCCCGGCATCCGCCGCGCCCGCGTCCAAGCCGGCGGAATCCGAACCCCCCATCGAAGAAGACGACGTTCCATTTTAAAAAACACAAACTCATTTTATGGCAAAGACTTCAGTTATTCTGATTCAAAATATCGTTGGCCTGGGCGGGGAATCCGACCTGGTCAAAGTGGCGGCCGGTTATGCCCGCAACTATCTTTTCCCGCAAGGGCTGGCCGTGCCGGTGACGGCCGCCAACAAGCGCCGCATTGAAGCCCTGTGCCAGCGCCGGGCCGACCGCGAAGCGCATGAGTTCAACACCATGACCGAATTGTCCAAGAGCATTTCCAAGCTCATCGCCGTGGTCTCGGTCAAGACCGGCGAGGACGGCAAACTGTTTGGCACCGTGACGGCGGGCATGATTGCCGATCAACTGAAGATCCAGTTCGAGATCGTTTTGGACAAGAAGAAGATTCACATAGAGCACCCGATCAAGGCTCTGGGCGATTACGAGTTGGAACTGCGCCTGCACACCGGCGTGACCGCCACCTTGAAAGTGCGCGTGGAGAGCGCGACTTCGCCCACCACTCCAGAAGAGATGGCCGCCAAGTTGCTCGCGAGCAAGGAAAAGGACGGCGCCTCCAAGACCGAATCGCGCGGACACAAACGCGCCGAGAAGACCCACGAGGAAGGCGCTGCGGCTGATACAGCCGATAAGGGAGCTTCCAAGAAAGCGCGGGCGCCCAAAGCCGAGAAGTCTGGCAAAGCCAAAGCTGAAAAAGCCGACAAGGCTGATAAAGCTGAATAGCGAAGGCCAAGGCTCAAAGCTGAATGAAATAGGGCATGGCGAGGTTGCCAGCCCTCACTCCGTCCCCCTTCCCCCGTGCGGATGAGGAAGAAACGTCTTCCGTTTTCCGCAAATATTCCCCGGCTGCATCGTTCAGAAGTCAGCCAACACCAAAGCCCCCCTCCAGCCACCTCTTTTCCATTTGCCGAAGATTTACTGTTCGGGAGTGGTTGGCGACAGCGGGCGCCGACTGTTAAACCACGGGTAGAGAATCGGCAGAATCAATAACGTCGCCAGCGTCGCGGTGACCAGCCCGCCGATAATCACCACGGCAAAGGGACGCGAAGTCTCGGCGCCCACCTCGCGCGACAAAGCCATCGGCAACAACCCCAGCGCGGCCATCAACGCCGTCATCATCACCGGGCGCACCCTGGACAAGGCGCCATCGCGGATGGCTTGGGGCATGGAAAACTTCCGGCGGCGCAATTCGCCAATGCGCTCGACCAACACCACGCCATTGAGCATGGCAATACCGAAGAGGGCCATGAAACCGACCAGGGCGGAGACGGACAAATTCAATCCGGCAAACGACAAGGCAAAAATCCCGCCGACGGCGGCGAACGGCACGTTGACCAAAATCAAGAACGCGAGCGACCCGGAATCGAAGGCCACGAAGAGCAGGAAGAAAATGGCGAACAAAGTGATGGGCACGACCACTTCCAGGCGGCGGACAGCGCGCTGCTGATTTTCAAAAGCACCGGTCCATTCTAGGCGATAACCGGCCGGGAGATTGACGGCGGAGTCGATTTTTTGCCGGGCCTCGGCGATGAGCGAGCCAAGGTCGCGGCCGCGGGCGGAAAATTTGACCGCCGTGCGGCGCGCATTTTCCTCGCGCCAAATTTGGGCGAACCCCTGACGAACATCCACCGATGCGACTTGATCCAGAGTGAGGCGTTCGCCGTTGGAGCCAAAGACGGGGATTTTTCGGATTGTATCCAGATTGGAGACGGACTTGGGGGAGAGTTTGACCACGAGATCAAAGGTGCGTTCGCCTTCGAGCACCTGGGTGGCGGCGGAGCCGCCGAGGGCGGTTTCGATCACCTGTTCCACGTCGGAAACCGCCAGGCCGTAGCGGGCGATGGTGGCGCGGTTGACGGTGATCTGCACTTGGGGCTGGCCAAGCAATTCCTCCGCGCTGACGTCGGCGGTGCCGGGAACTTTGTTCAGAAGGCCGACGATTTGTTCGGAGAGGACCTGCAATTTATTCGGGTCCTCGCCGTAAATTTTGATGCTCAACTCGCTTTTCACGCCTGACACGGCCTCGTTGACGTTATCCTCGATATTCTGGCTGTATTGGAATTGCACGCCGGGAATTTCGGTCAATTTTTGATTCAGCGCCTTGCACAGGCCGTCGCACGTCCGGGCTGTTTTCCATTGATCGCGCTTGGGGTTCAATTCCACATCACATTCCACCACATCGAATCCATTGATGTCCGTGCCGTCGTCCGGCCGGCCATTTTGGCTGACGACGGATCGGACTTCGGGGAAAGAGACGAGGGTTTGGCGGATATTCTGCACAACACGATCCGCTTCGGAGGGCGAAATGGTTTCGGGCATGAAAGCGCGCACCCAAAGCGAGCCTTCGTCGAGTTTGGGCAGGAACTCCGTGCCGAGACGGCTCATGACGACACCGGCGATCAAAAGAACCACGAGCGCGCCGCCCAGAAAAAGGGCGCGCGTCCGCAACACGCTGTCCAAAATCGAGCGATAAGATTTAGCCAGGCTGCCGACGATCCATGATTCGTGCGTCGCGAAAGTTTTGCGGAAAGCAAAGCTGGCCAGGACCGGCACAACCGTGAGGGCGAGAATGGTGCCGGTCAACAAGGCGAAAGTGAGGGTCAGCGCCATGGGGCGGAAGATTTTCCCTTCCACCCGTTGCATGGTGTAAAGAGGGATGAAGGCGGTGAGCAAAATGGCTTTGGAGAACAGGATGGGGCGGCCCATTTGCGTGACGGCCTCGACGATGGTTTCACGCAGGCGGCTGATGCGGGACCGGTCATGCTCAAGCTTGTAAAGCACATCCTCAATAATGATGACGGCCGAGTCCACGATGATGCCAAAGTCGATGGCGCCGAGGGAAATGAGGTTGGCCGGGATGCCGGTCAGGTCGAGCAATAGAAACGCGCCGAGCAGCGAGAGCGGCACGACCGCCGCCACCACCAGGGCTGAGCGGTAATTGCCCAGCCCCAAAAACACAATCAGCACCAACAAGACGAGGCTGATGCCTTCGATCATGTTTTTGCGCGCCGTATGCAGCGTCCGCTCGGTCAAATCCGTCCGGTCGTAATACGGGACGAGCTTCACGCCGGCGGGAAGGTAATGTTCATTGATGTCGGCGGCCTTGGCGCGGACGCGCTGCAGCACTTCGAGCGCATTTTCGCCGCGGCGCAAAATCACAATGCCTTCGACGGCGTCGTCCTCGTCGCGGCCGCCGGGAAGGAGACGTCCGACCCGGCCGAGGCGGAGTTGCTCGCCGATCTGGACCGTGCCGAGGTCGCTGATTTTGATGGGGGTGCCGTTGCGGGTGTCCACCGCGATATTGCGCACGTCATCCAGGTTTTGCACGAAACCCAGTCCGCGCACGATGAACAATTCCGGGCCGTGTTCGATGTAGGAACCGCCGGCGTTGCGATTGCCGTTGGAAAGGGCGGTAAAAACCTGGCTGAGGGTAAGCCCGTAGGATTTCAATTTCACCGGATCGATCAAAACCTGGTATTGCTTGGTCGGCCCGCCGAAGCCATTCACATCAACCACGCCGGCCACGGTGCGGAACTGGCGTTCAACGACCCAATCCTCCAGCGCCTTCAACTCGACCTGGGGGTAACCTTTCGACGATTCGAGAGTATAGCGAAAAATTTCCCCGACGGGGGTGGCATCGGGCGAAAGACTGGCTTGCGCGCCCGCCGGCAGACTGGTCACCCCAAGATGCTGTTGTGCCTGGTTGCGGACAAACTCATTGTCCGTTCCGTCTTCAAAAACGAGCGTGACCTGGGACAAGCCGAATTGGGAAACCGACCGGATGGAAGTCCGATGCGGTATGCCGTTCATTTCGTTTTCAATGGGGATTGTGACCAGACGCTCCACCTCCTCAGCGGCGTGGCCGGGGAAAAGGGTGATGACTTGGAAGGAGACGTTGGTGACATCGGGGTAAGCTTCGACCGGCAGGCGCCGGAAGCCGTCCGCCGCCGCGATGACGAACAAGACCAGCAAGGCCAGGACAATGGGCCGATGCCGCAAGGCGTAGAAAGTAAGTTTGCCAATCATGGCTTTGAGCCAAAGATAGCCGTACACTCCAGATTGTCTAACTTGTTTTGTTCTCCGAAGAGGAAGACGTCCGCCTCCTCAGACGGCCTCGGAAAGAGCCAAATCCTCACTGTCTTGTTTCATCGGTTTTGGTTCAAAAACGGGATAGAGCAAGGGCAGGATAAAAAGCGTCAACACCGTGTCGGTGATCAATCCGCCAATGATGACCACGGCGAAAGGCCGCGCCGTTTCCGCGCCGACTCCGGTTGAGAGCGCCATGGGCAGCAATCCCAGCATCGCCATGAGAGCGGTCATGACCATGGGCCGGATACGCGAAACCGCGCCCTCTTTTATCGCCTGCGTCAAGTCCATGCCCTCGTCAAAGCGCAGTTCACGGATGCGCGAAACAAGAATGACGCTGTTTTGAATTGAGACGCCAAAGAGAGCGACGAAACCGACCAACGCCGCCACGGAAAGATGAAGACCCGCCAGCGGCAGCGCCATCAAGCCGCCCGCCGCCGCGTAAGGCACGTTCAGCACAATCAATGTGGCGAGCTTTGCGGAATTGAACGTGATGAACAACAAAAAGAAAATCGCCAGCACGGTGATGGGAATGATGACGGCCAGACGGCGCTCTGCCCTGCGTTCATTCTCGAACGAGCCGGTCCATTCCAGCCGGTAGCCTGGCGGCAGTTGGACCTTTGCCCCAACATTGCGTTGCGCTTCCGCAACAACCGAACCGAGGTCGCGGTCGCGCACGGAAAGTTTGATCGAAGTGCGGCGCTCATTTTCTTCGCGGACAATCCGGGCCAGGCCGGGGCGGACCTCCACCGAGGCCAAATCCCCCAGCGTCAGGCGCTCGCCGTTGGCGCCGAAGACTGGAATATTTCGGACCGATTCCACATCCGCCACGAAATGAGGCGAGAGTTTCAACACCAGATCAAAGGTGCGTTCGCCCTCCAACACCTGCGTTGCGGTCTGGCCACCCATTGCGGTAGCGATGACATTCTGCACGTCGTTGACCGCCAGGCCGTAGCGGGCGATGGCGGCGCGATCCACGGTGATTTGGATTTGCGGCTGGCCCAAAAGGAGGTCGGTACCCACATCCTGCGCGCCAAGAACGGCCTTGACCGCGTCAACAATTTGATCGGCGTATTTTTGCAATTTCTCCGGGTCATCGCCGTAAAGTTTAATCGCCAATTCACTTTTCACCCCGGAGACAGCTTCATTGACGTTATCCTCGATGTATTGGCTGAACTGGGAATCGACTCCGGGAATATCCCTGAGCTTGCGCGCCATGGCGTCACAAAGCGCATCGCGGTCATGCGCGGTCGTCCATTGGTCGCGGGGAATCAAGCCCACGCTGTATTCAGTCACGTCCCAACCATTGACGTCCGTGCCGTCGTCGGGCCGGCCTTCCTGATCGATCACATAACGAACTTCAGGGAAAGAACACAGGATTTTGCGGACATCGTGGGTGATCTTGGCCGCCTCGGAGGGGGAGATGGGCTGGGGCAGAAATGTCCGGACCCAAAGTTCGCCTTCATCCAGTTTCGGGAGGAACTCTGAACCCAGAAAATGGAACGTGATGCCTCCGGCAGTCAGCAGCAGGACCGCGACCAGGAACACGAGGGCGCGCGACTTCATGGCAAAGTCGAGCGAAGGCCGGTAAAGCCGCACCAGCCAGCGGACAATCCAGGATTCGCGTCCGCCAAATTTTCCATTCCTGACCGCAAAGCTGGCGAGGACCGGCACGACGACCAAGGCGAAGGCCGTGCCAGCGACCAAGGCAAAAGAAAGCGTCCATGCCATCGGTTTGAAAATTCTCCCTTCGACGCGCTGCAAGGTGTAGAGAGGAATGAATGCCGTCAGCAAAATGATCTTTGAGAACAGAATGGGGCGGCCCATTTGCGTGGTTGCTTCCACAATCGCAGCCTTGAGCGAGCGGATGCGGCCTTTGTTTTCGGCCAGGATGCGCAGCAAGTTTTCGATGACGACGACCGACGAATCGACAATGATGCCAAAATCAATCGCGCCCATTGAGATGAGATTGGCGGGGATGCCGCGCAGGTCGAGCAGCATGAAAGCACCCAGCAAAGCCACGGGAACCGCCAGCGCCACCACCAGGGCGGACCGCCAGTTGCTCAATCCAAGAAAGAGGGTCAGCACAAGAAGCACCAAAAAGATGCCTTCCGTCACGTTATGACGGACGGTGTGAAGGGTGCGTTCGGTCAGGGCGGTGCGGTCATAATAGGGCACAAGTTTGACGCCGGGCGGCAGATATTGGGCGTTGATTTTGTCCGCCATCTTTTCGATGCGCTGGCAAACATCGAGCGGATTTTCGCCGCGGCGCATGACCACGATGGCCTCAGGCACGTCATCTTCGTCGCGTGTTATTTTTCCGTTGCTGGATTCAGTTTTCCCGACACGGCCCAAACGGACGGCGTGACCAATCTCAACCGTCGCAATATCGCGGATAAAGATGGGCGTGCCATTGACGGTGGCGACGGCAATCTTTTCGATGTCACCCAAGTTGCGAATCAATCCCAATCCGCGGACGACAAAAAGCTCCGTGCCGTGCTCAACGTAAGAGCCGCCGGCGTTGTTATTGCCGTTTTGCAACGCGGTAAAGACCTGTTGCAGGTTTAAATTGTAAGACTTCAATTTCGCCGGATCGACCAGGACGTGGTATTGCTTGGTCAAGCCGCCGAAGGGGTTGAGATCAATGACCCCTGGCACCGAACGCATTTTCTTTTCGCAAACCCAGTCTTCCAGCGCGCGAAGTTCCTCGGGCGGATACCCCATCGTTCCGCGCAACGTGTAGCGGTAAACTTCCCCGATGGGCGTGGCATCGGGATTGAGTCCGGTCTGGGCGCCCGCCGGCAATGTCACCGAACCCAGAAGTTGATTGGCCAGATTGCGCATGGTCGCATTGTCGGCGTCATCTTCAAACACGATGGTAATCTGCGATAAACCGAACAGGGAAATGGACCGCATGGACACGCGTTTGGGAATCCCGTTCATGACGTTCTCGATGGGAACAGTCACCATGCGCTCGACTTCTTCCGCCGCGTGTCCGGGGAACAACGTTAGAATCTGCACCGTGACGTTGGTGACGTCGGGATAGGCTTCCACCGGAAGGCGCAGGTAGGCGTTGATTCCGCCCAGCAAAAAAACAATCAGGAACACCACCACCACAGGACGGTGGCGCAACATGGCCGCAGTTAGTTTGCCAATCATGCTTCGGAAAGGTTTGGATCAATAGGAATGGATGCCCGGTTCAACCGGCCGGTTCGACCAGCGCCTGCAAAAGCAGAGCGCCTTCGTTGACCACTTTCTGGCCGGCGGTCACGCCGGTGAAAACGGCCGCTTTGCCGTCCCGCTCCACGCCCACTTTGACTTTCTGGCGCTGGAAATGACCGGGGGATGGCTCAATGAAAACATAATAATCGTTGTCGCGCAAAAAGAGGGCGCGCGCCGGCACATCCACGCCGGCCC
>CAZLEE010000103.1:0-14876 GCA_964558455.1 uncultured Verrucomicrobiota bacterium
GCGGAGACTGCGGCCAAATTTCGCGCCAAGCCAGGGGAGGGATATGATGTGCTGCTCGGCCCTCCAGATACCGGCTTGGCTGGAGGCCATGAAGTCTTTATCACGCAGATAAAACACGATCTTCCCAACGGCCTATTCGTTGACATCCATGGCGAGCAGTTCTACGAATTGGCACATTTTGTTGATGGAAAAGCCCATGAAAAATGGTTTGAGCCGTCCCCGTCAGGGAAAGTCCTATATGAGATCAGGTAAAGACTCCGGTTGACTACTTCAAGTATATGACACGGGAGTTCAAAAACTAATGGGAACCCCGCGGCTTATAGGTCATGAATTTCCGATCAAATCCCGCAACGTTTTGGAATAGACTGAATGCCATGCCAAATCCGTAAAAAAAGACTCATGAAACCCCAAAAACTCACCATCGTTTTGTGTTTATTAATTGGGACTCAAAATATTTTTGCTCAAACGAAAAATACGGAACGGCTAGCATTCCCCTTTCTGATCCTAGAGAGCCAGAAGAACATAATCGTCACCGCCGATTTAGATCATCCAAAACCCTGCGCCCCGGAATATACCAATTTGCTTTCGAACACGAATCTGATCTCGCCGTCCGAGCTGAATAAACTGCGGGAAGTCACCCGGAAGTACAAGAATGTATCGAGTAATTCCGGGCCGGCCGGAAGCGTATTTGAGCGATGGGGGTTGCGATACTGGAAGCATGTGGACTTGAATGGGATAACAAATGCCTTTCGGGTTGCGTGTTTTGCCTATGCCAATTGTGACGCGAAGGACGAAATATACGAGCAAATCCCAAAATGCATAATTGCCAAATTTCGGACACGGTCCGGGGATGGATATGACGTGTATCTTGTGAAGAATTCACTCATCATGTATCAGGAATATAAGGGCGGCGTTTTGGATGGGTTGTTTGTGATGGTGCATGATCCCCATTCCCCCAACGATGCGGACCCACACATCGGCATGTGGGCGCGTTTCGTAAAAGGAAAAATTCAGGGCAGATTTATCGCGTGGCACATGGATGAACATGACGGGGGGCAGGCGGGATTCAAAATCGTTGCAGAAGCCGAATTCAGGCAACCGTTTGACTTCCTGAAATATCAATCAATACCCATTGATTATGCGTGGACGGATGCGCCACCCAGCAACCCACAACATCCGTTAAATTGAGCCGCCTCATACCCAGCCTGTTGTCCTTTGTTTTAGCGGGAAGCCTCCTTGGTCAGACGAACCAGGCGGGACATCTGATCCTTCCGTTTCTGGATGAAGAGAGCCAAAGCAATGTCGTCGTCCATATTTCCGACCCCTTTGGGGATGGGCAGCCCTGCCCGTTGCGTTTTACAAACGTGCTCTCTAACTCGAATCTGTTTACTCCCGCAGAGCAAAAAACCATAAGTGAGATTTTTGTAAAATACAAAAACGCAACGACCAATTCCGGGCCGCCAGGCACGGTGTTTGACAGCGTTTATAAAACCAATTATGTCATTAAAGCCTGGAAGGCGACGGCGAATGTGGAGAACTGGGTGGCAAACTACCATTACACCAATAGCGATGCGCGCGAAAAGATCACGTACGGCGCCGGAATGATGGCCGAGTTCCGAAACAAGCTGGATGACGGATATAACGCGTCTTTTACATGCACCGGCGATGGGACGCTGCTTAATTTTTGGGAAATCAAGCACGGTTTGCCAAACGGCATTCTGTCAAGATTTGCGGATTGTCATGGACAAGGCCCAAACTGGGATTACAGGCTTGCCAATTTCACCAACAGCCATCTTACGGAGTACATGCAGTACACCAACGGAATGGTTATGGGGCGGGTTCTCAGTTGGAACGCGCTGACTGGCAGATTGCTGGTGGACGCAGAATTTAAGGGGCCTTACGACATGAAGAAACACCGGATTGATTTTCAGTCGTTGCCGGAGCATTAGACGGTGATCGGCAATACAACCGCTGAAAACATGGGGCATTCCGGATGCTTGGTCTGTTAGCCTTGTCATTTGGTCATTTGTCCAGCCGAAACATGCGCATTGAAAAAAGCCTTCCCGTGAGCCATCCTGTGCCGTTGGCAAATTTTTAGATGAACCCGAAAGTCAAACTGAGTGCGTATGGCGTGCTGCTGATATTGGCGGCTTGGTGCGGTTGGAGCTTTCATGCCAACTACGCGGCGGTAACGCGGGCGTCGGCAGAAGCGGCCACCAATGAAACCGTGGCGGCCACCAATGAAACCGTGGCGGTCACCAACGGAACCGCGTCCGCCACCAATGAAAACGTGGTGGCCACCAACGAAGCCGCAGCGACGAATGTGGCGACGAACGCGGCATCCGCCCCCGCTTCGGCAACAAACTTGGCAACAAACGGGGCGATCTCCAATGCCGCCACCGGCCCGGTGGTCAAACAAGGGAGCGCGGTCCCGGCGCGGACAGCCCGCGGCCGGATGATGGGTTATCTGGCGGCGCTGGTCGGGTCATTGATCGGGTTGGGGCTGTTGATCGCGTATGATGTCACCCAATACCTGGGCGGGGCGGCGGTGGATTTGCTGTTGGAAGACAAAGGCGAAGGAGCGCGGGACCCGGAGTACGAGAAAGCAGAGGAAGCCTGGGCCAACGGCCAGTTTTTGGAAGCGGTCCGGCTGATGCGGGAATTTCTGAAAGCGCGTCCGCGCGAGCAGTATGCGGCGTTGCGCATCGCGGAAATTTACGAAAAGGACCTGAACAACCCGCTGGCGGCGGCGTTGGAATATGAAGAAGTCCTGAAAAAGAAACTGTCGCCGGAACGCTGGGGCTGGGCGGCGGTGCATTTGTGCAATTTGTATTCAAGGCTGGGGCGGCAGGAAAAAACGAGGGAGTTGTTGCAACGCATTGTGGACGACTACCCCAAAACATCGGCCGCCAAAAAAGCCCGCGAACGCCTGGGCCTGCCCGAACCCGAATCCAAACCGGAGCCGGCCGCCCAGGAAAATCCCGGCGAACCAGCCGGCGCCCCCGTCGAAGACGCGCCCGCGCCCGTCCATGAAAAAACCAAAGCCAGGGTCAAGTCCAAGCCCGCGCCGCCGGAACCTCCCAAGTCCAACCTGCCGCCAGGATTCCGCCCGAAATAATGGGACGTGTCCAAGCATTTTACCCAATCTTGATCTTGATTCCAAACCCGATCCCCCCGCGATTTGTTATTTCGCAGGGTCTCTGCTAGGTTTCCCAGCGTGAGTTTTGTTCAGGAATTAAATAAGTTGCCCCTGGATGCGTTGGCGGAACAGGCCGGCCATGCCAGCGGGGAGGACGTGCAGGCCGCAATCCGCAAGGAAAAGCGCGACTTGGCGGATTTTGCCACGTTGCTATCGCCGGCGGCGGACCCGCTTTTGGAGGAGCTTTGCCGGCGTTCGCGCGCCTTGACGCGGCAGCGTTTCGGCAACGTCATCCGCATGTTCGCGCCGATCTATCTTTCCAACGAATGCGTCAATAATTGCCAGTATTGCGGATTCTCCCGCGATAATCCCATCTTGCGCGTGACTCTGAGCGTTGAGGAAATGCTGCGGGAGGCGATGGCGTTGCGCCAGCAGGGGTTCCACAGCATTTTGCTGGTGGCGGGAGAACACCCCAAATTCGTGTCGGACCGTTACCTGGCCGACTGCGTTCGGGCGTTGCGCGCGGATGTCGCGGATGTCTCCCTGGAAGTCGGCCCTTTGGACATCGAGCCATATCGGAGGATCGTTGACGCTGGCGCGGAAGGCCTGGTCGTGTTTCAGGAAATGTATGACCGGCCGGTTTATGCGGTCATGCACACGTCCGGCCCGAAACGGGATTTTGAGTGGCGGGTGGAAACGCCCGAACGCGCTTACGCGGCCGGATTCCGGCGTCTGGGCATCGGCGCCTTGCACGGATTGGCCGACTGGCGGCGCGAGTCCATCGCCCTGGCGGCTCATGCCGCCTATTTGCTCCGCCATTGCTGGAAGGCGCAATTGAATATTTCCCTGCCGCGCCTCCGCCCCTGCGCGGGCCAATTCGAGCCGCTGACGCGAATGAACGACCGGGAATTGACCCGCCTTATTTGCGCCTTGCGCCTGACCTTTCCCGATGTGGGACTGGTCTTGTCCACCCGCGAAACGGCCCGCCTGCGCGACGGTTTGTTTCCCCTGGGCATCACCATGATCAGCGCCGGCAGCCACACCGAACCGGGCGGCTACACCGGGGCCGGACGCGAGAAAACCCATCACACCACGCGCGGACGCATCATCGCGCCGGAGCCGGGGACGGTCCAACCGCCGATGCCTGACGGCGCCACCGACGCCACCGGACAATTCGACATTGCCGACAGCCGCACGCCGCGCGAAGTTGAGGCGGTTCTGCGCCGCATGGGTTACGAGCCGGTCTGGAAAGATTGGGACGCGGTTCTGACAGCCTGAGAAAGCCGCCGCGATTTCAAATGGACGACACCTTCCTTATCGCCAACGGCTCGCGGGTCGAGACGCCGCTGCCCTGCTCGATTGAGCAATTTTTGCTGGCGCAGAAATTGCGGCCGCGCAGCGTGGTGGTGGAGTTGAACGGCCAGGCCGTCGCGCCCTCCGAATTTGCCGGACGCCAACTGGCCCGGGGCGACCGCCTGGAAATCGTGAAAATCGTCGCCGGCGGATGACGGGAAAAAGCCCCGCCTCCTCCGCTCACAAAACGGATTTATCTTGGAAAAACCCCGCCTCCATTATAGAGACAGACGCTTGAATGAATGTTCAAAATGCGTGACCCGCTGGCTGCAGGCACTGTGGCTGGGCGGGCTGTTGGCTGCCGGAATCCAGGGCGGCTTTCTTTCGCGCGCCGTCGCGGCCAATGACAACGCCGGCAAATCCAATGCGGTGTCCCAGGTTCCCCAGGCCGCCAACGCGGCGGCCGCATGGGCGGAACTGAGCCGTTCGAGCAAGGCGCCGGCGGATCCGCCGGAATGGAAAAACACCCCGCCGACCGTGCAGGCAAAACACGCCTTTTACCTGCCCTATGTCCTGGCGGCGGTGGACAAGGCCAAAAATTTCCGCGACCGTTTTCCCTCGGATGAACATGCCCCCGGCGCGCAATTGATGGAATTTCAACTCACCCTCACCGCCTACCAATGGGGATCCCCCAACCAGCAATCGCGCCTGGAAAACACCGGTTTCGCGCTGCTGGACAGCACCAATATCTCGCTGGACCAGCATCATCAAATCCTCTGGATACTGGCCAATGTGACCGCACCCGAAAAGGCGCGCCCGTGTTTGCAGGAAATTGTCAACTCGACGGTTGATCCCAGCATGAGGGCGTCCGCCGCCGCCATATTCAAACGATTGCCCGCGGCCGGGAAACCGCTCGACTGGCAATTCACCGCCGTGGACGGCAGCAACGTGGATTTCGCCAAGCTCAGGGGCAAGGTGGTGCTGGTGGACTTTTGGGCAACCTGGTGCCCGGTATGCGTGAGGGAAATACCCGATGTCAAAACGGTTTATGATAGATTCCACGGCCAGGGCATGGAAATTGTCGGCATCAACCTTGATGACGACAAAGCCAGAATGATTCAATTCACGACCGACAACAAAATGGACTGGCCCCAATGCCTGGACAGGGCGCGGGGGACGAACAGTTACGCCCGGCATTACAAAATCGAGGGCATCCCCGCCATGTGGCTGGTGGACAAAAAAGGCTTCGTGCGGGATGTCGCCGCCGATGAGGATCTGGCCAGCCAATTGCAAAAGCTGCTGGCAGAATAATTTCTAATTATGGACATACTGCACCACATTCTTTGGTATCATCAACATTTCCTGGGCGTCACCTGGAACGCCTGGAAAGTCGTCGGCTGGAGCGCCAACGGCGTCTTTTCCACCCGCTTCCTCGTGCAGTGGTATGTCACTGAAAAACGGAAACAAGTGGTCATTCCGCCCCTGTTCTGGTGGCTGAGCCTGATCGGATCGCTGCTCTTTTTGTTTTATTCGGTCTGCTACGAAAAAGATTCGGTCTTCATCCTGGCTTACGCCCTCAACTGGGTGCCCTACACCCGCAATCTCATCATTCATCATCGCCACCAAAAATCCCTCCAGTTGTGCTCGTCCTGCGGGGTCAAGGCGCCGTCGGCGGCCAATTTCTGCTCCCAATGCGGCACCCGTCTCGCCCCTGTCGCGGTCGCGGCCGGCGCCGGCAAGTAAAAACGGCGGCCGCGATCTTTCTGCTCGCATCCGCCGCCAAATGTTGAATCCTGTCGGGGTGCATCTGACGCATCTGCGCCTCCGGGACTTCCGCAATTACGCGCGGTTGGACGCCGATTTTGCGCCCGGCTTCCATCTCCTGCTTGGCGATAACGCCCAAGGGAAGACCAACATCCTCGAGGCGATTTATCTCCTGTCCACCTTGCGATCCTTTCGCGGCGTGGGCGGCGCGCAAATGGTGCGCCACGCCCAGAAGGGTTATTTCATCGGCGCCTCTGTCACCGCCCAGGCCCGCCATGACATCAAAATGTATTGGTCGCCGGCCGAGCGCAAACTGAGTCTTGACAGCCAGCCGGTGCGGAAATTGACCGATTACCTCGGCACGGTGCGCGCGGTTGTTTTCTGCACCGAGGACTTGCAGTTGGTCAAGGGCGCCTCCCGTTTGCGGCGGCGGTTCATGGACTTGTTGCTGACCCAGACCCATCCCGTCTATCTGCCCCTGCTGCAACGCTACGCCGCCGCCCTCCGCTCGCGCAACGCCCTGCTCAAACATCACGCCCCGGACGAGGCGGCCCTGGAAGGATTCACCCGCCAGCTCGTTGACGCCGGACGGCAATTGATGCGGTTCCGCCGCGAATTGCTCCCCCAAATCGCCCCGCTGGCTTCGGCCGCTTACGGGCGGGTGGCCCGCAACGCCGAGGCGCTGACATTGGAGTATCAGCCTTCCGTGCGGCAGGATTTCAGCCTGGAACTGGCCCGCAACCGCGCCCGGGAAAAGATTTTCCGCTCCACCATCATCGGCCCGCACCGCGACGAATTATTATTGACGCTCGACGGGAAATCCGCCGCCAAATTCGCCAGCGAAGGCCAGAAACGCTCCATCACCATCGCCTTGAAAATGACCCAGGCCGAGTTTCTTTCCAGCGTTCACGGCGCGCCCCCCATTTTATTGATCGACGACATCATGGGCGAGCTGGACGCCAAACGCCGCGCCGCTTTCCTGCCCTTGCTCAGCCAGGCACAGGCCGGCCGGAGCCAGGTTTTCATGACCTGCACGGAGGAGAACTGGCCGCGCGAACTGGGCCGCGACCTGCGCCGCTGGGAAGTCAGTTCCGGCGCGACCCGGCTCCTGCCGCCCGCCGCTTGATTTTGCCGGAATCACCTCCCGGCCGGGCGTGAATAGGCCAGATCGCTCCCCGGATCAATCCCCCAGCGCCGGCCGACGCCTTCCAAGTCCGCAGTCATGCCCCACCGATCCGCCTCGGCTGCGGTGGTATGGGCGCGATTGGCTCCCTGCAATGGCATGCCACCCCGGTTGTCCCCCGTCTGCGCGATAAATTCACATTCGTCCCGGGTCAAGACAACGTCCGGCAACCCGGCCAGCTCGTCCGCCTGGGTCTCCACCGGCTTCGCGTCGCCGCCTGTCTCCTGAATCATCGCCGGCGCGACCGATTTCACCGGCGGCTGCGAAAGATTCCAGATGCACGCCAATTGCAGCGGGGTCAGGTTGTATTTCAAGGCAATCGGCCTGAGATTGTCCATTTTTTCCAACGCCGTCTCCACCCAGCCGGCGGGGCGGGCGGCTCGGTAATCCAGCAGGGCGAACTGGTGCCCCGGCTTGATGTCATCATGGAAAATTCCGCCGTGATCCACCATCCGCGTCAGCAGATTCACCTCGTATTTGGCCGCCGCCGGCAATACCAGCCGGCCCGGCCACGGCTCCAGCGGATTGAGCAGGATCATCGCCCAGTCCAGCAAAACTCCAAATCGTTCCAGGCAAAGTATAAGGTCGAGCGTGAAACCGTTGCCCGGCCCCGGCGCGATGCCGATCCGGTCGGTCAATTTCGCCTCGCGCAATTTATCCATTTCCACCCAAACCTTGTCCTGCCCGTAACTGGTGGAATCGGGGTTCTGCAATAGAAGCAGGTCGAATTTTTCCGCGCGGCATCGTTGCAGGGATTTGTCCGTCGCCATCCGCAGGTAATCGCCGTAGTCGCGCGCCGGGCGCAATCCCGGATCGGTGAATCGGGGGTAACCGCGCGCCCCTTGACGCCGCCCCTTGTAAAAATCGTGGCCCACCGCCCCTATCAGGCAATACTCCGAACGCGGCAACCCCGCCAGCGCCCGCCCCAGGAGTTCATCCGCCGCCCCTTCGCCGTACACGTCGGCCGTGATGAAGGTGCGGACGCCCTTCTCGTAAGCGCGCCGGACCAGATCAATCCAGTGTTCGTCGGAAAGCGGTTCGCCGTAATTCACAAAACACCCGCCGTTCCAAACTCCGAAAGCTGTTCGCGTCACATCCATGCCGTCACTTTAAGCGCGGACCGGTTTGTTGCAAACCGCCTTTTCCCGCCCATTGAACTTTTTCGCTTTAGCCAGGCCTGATTTCTGCCGACATAACCGCAGATGGATTATATTGAAACCGGGAACGAGCTGGCAGACAACAGTCCGGGTGAGAGCGTTCTCCTTTCTCAAGAACCGGAGATCGCGCCCCGTTCGTACGAGGATCTCTACCGTCGCGCCATCAGCGGAGCGGGCGCCGTGCCTTATGGCTACGATTTCAAAACAAAGCGCTACACCTTCATGGGCGCGGGCATTGAGGATTTGATCGGCTACAAACCCAAAGACGTCACCACCGATCTTTGGGCCAAGATCGTGCGCGAATCCGTCATGCTTGGCGACGCTTCCGGCCTGTCCAAGAACGAAGCCGCGCGCCGCGTCAAAGCCGGTGAAATCCTGCAATGGCGCTGCGACATGCATGTTGTGACCAAGCTGGGAAATTTGCGCTGGATCTCGGACGCCTCGGTGCAAAGTCTGGATGATCAGGGCCGCCCCGTCAGTTCCATCGGAATTCTCCAGGATATAACCGAACACAAACAGGCCGAAACCTCCGCCCTGGCCTTCTCCAAACTCGGCCAGGATTTGTTCTCCACCACGACTCTTCGGGACGCCTCCAAAATCATCGCCAAGGTCGCCGGCGAATTAATAAGGTGGGACGCATTTTACCTCCATCTCTATGATTCGGACCTGGATGAAGCTCTCCCCGTCCTGGCCATTGACCTAGTTGATGGCGGGCGCGTGGATCTTACGGTCAATCGAAGGGAAAAGCCCAGCCCCATCCTCCGCCGGGTGCTGGCAAAAGGCGCGGAACTGATCCTCAAGGAAACTCTGGTCGCAGAACCGGGATCCATACCTTATGGCAACGAGAACCGCCTCTCCGCCTCCATCTTGCGTGTCCCCCTGCGGGTGAAGGCCAAGCCCATCGGCATATTGGCCCTGCACAGTTACACTTTTCAAGCTTACAGCGCCAGCGATCTTAACATCCTCCAGACCCTGGCTGATTATTGCAGCGGCGCTTTCGAGCGCATCTGGGCCGAGGAAAAACTTCTGTCGCTGCACAAGCAATTGCTGGAAAGTTCCCGCCAGGCCGGCATGGCCGAAGTCGCCACCAGCGTTCTCCATAACGTCGGCAACGTGCTCAACAGCGTCAATGTCTCCACCTCCGTCATTTCCGATAAAATGCGCAAATCCAGGGTGGTCAATCTGGCCAAGGCTGTTGCCCTCATGCAATCCCACAAAGCTGAACTGGGCGCATTCCTGACCAGCGATCCCAAAGGCCGGGAATTGCCCGCTTACTTGAGCGCCCTGGCTGTTCACCTGGAACAAGAGCAAAGCCAAGTCTTGCAGGAAATCGCTTCCCTCTCCGACAACATCGCCCACATCAAGGAAATTGTGGCCATGCAGCAAAACTATGCCCAGGTCGCCGGCGTCACCGAATCCCTCCATGTCGCCGACATGGTCGAGGATGCCATGCGCCTCAACGAAGGCGCGATCAAGCGGCACAATCTCAAAGTCGTCCGCGACTATAACACCCCCATCCTGGTCATCGTGGACAAGCACAAGGTGCTGCAAATCCTGGTCAACCTCATCCGCAACGCCAAATACGCCATGGACGAAGTCAACGTTCCCGAGAAACTTTTGACCGTCCGCATTCTGGCCGCCGGCGACGACCGGGTGCAAATTTCCATCATCGACAACGGCATCGGGATTCCGGCCGGAAACATGGTTCGGATATTCGAGCACGGCTTCACCACCCGCAAGGAAGGCCATGGTTTTGGCCTGCACAGCGCCGCGCTGACCGCCAAAGAACTGGGCGGGACATTGAGCGTGCAGAGCGACGGCACCGGCAAAGGCGCCACCTTTGTCCTCGACATCCCCCGCCAGCCGCCCAAGAGCAAATACTGATTTTCCGGCAGTCTTCCGTCAAGGTCTTGAGATTGAGGGCGCAGCCCTAATTTTAGTATTGACTTAAAAGAGGCGGCGCGCTTGCAAAATATTGGAATTGGCCCACAATCGGATGCGGTCTTTATTCCATACCCGTATTTGATATGAAAATGGTCTTCCCGAAAATTTACCGGCTGTCCGGTCTGGCGCTGGGCGCGTTGCTTTTCCTCGCGGTTCAATCCGCCCCGGCCGTTGACAAGCTGAATGCCCTGATCGTCGATGGCCAGAATAACCATAAGTGGCGGATCACGACTCCGATTCTCCAGGCCGCCATGGAAAGTTCCGGACGGTTCGCGGTGAGCATCGCCACCAGCCCGGCCCACGGCCAAAGCATGGAGACTTTCAAGCCCGACTTTTCCAAATACGCCGTCGTCGTCCTGAATTATAACGGGGATGGCTGGTCCGCGGCCACGCAGACCGCGTTCGAGAATTATATGAAGAATGGCGGGGGCATGGTCAGTTTTCACGCGGCGGACAATTCATTTCCGCATTGGGCGGAGTTTAACAAGATGATCGGGGTGGGCGGTTGGGGCGGGCGCAATCAGAGTTCCGGTTCGATGATCCGGTGGCGCGATGGCAAAGCAGTGGTGGAGGCGGGCGCTCCCGGCAGCAGGGGAACGCACGGCCGTTTCTTTTCGTGGGATGTGGAGATGAGGAATGTGAATCATCCCATCACCAAGGGTCTCCCGGCGAAATGGCTCCATACCCGCGATGAATTGTATTCCATGCTGGCCGGTCCGGCCGCGAATGTCACTGTTCTGGCCACCGCGAATTCGGATGTCACCCATCAGGACGAGCCTGTGCTGATGGCTATCTCCTATGGCAAAGGCCGCGTGTTTCATACCACCTTGGGGCATGACGCCGAGTCGATGCAGGATGTGGGCTTTGTCACCACGCTCAACCGCGGCGCCGAGTGGGCCGCGACCGGCAAGGTGACGATTCCGGTTCCGTCCGATTTTCCGACGAGCGATAAGATCAGTGTTTGGATTCCGCTGGCGAAGTAGCCTGCGCCATTGTCATCAGAGTCCCAGGCGGGTGAAGACGCTGTGGTAAATCCAGTGTCCGAAATCGTTGGGATGGTTGATGTTGTTGGCCAGCAAATCCTCCGGTTTTTTGCGCGCGGCCAGCGACTGCCAATTGTCAAAAACATCGGCGTAGGCGCAGCCCGTTTCCGTCGCGGCCTGGGCCGTGGCCGCCGCGTAATCCGCCATGTGATGGCTTCCAAATTTCCAGCGCGGATTGGGCGGAAAGGCGGAAAAAAGAATCACTTCCGCCCCGGTTTGGGCGCGAATGAGGGCGGCCATTTCTTTCAAATTCTGTTTGAATTGCGGCAGCGGCACCCCGCCGATGTTGTGGTCGTTCATGCCGAAACCAATCAGCACCAGATCGGGTTTTTGGGAGAGGACTTTCTCTTGCAGCCGCTCCAATCCCTGGCGGGTGGTGTCGCCGCCGGTGGCGCCGTTGACCGCCGTGATGCGCGCCTGGGGATATTTGCGTTGCAGTTCGTCCGCCCAGCGTTGCCAGAAAATGAGGCCGGGGCGGGACGCATTGCCGCCGGCTGTGATGCTGTCGCCGAACGCGATGATCTTCACCGGCCGGCCGGCGTCCAGTTTGGTTTGGGTGGCTCGCAGGCAGGCGCGTTGGGAGGCCTGGACCGGCCACTCATTCGTCTGCGCAAACGAATAATCCACAAAAGCGAAAAATCGGGCGTTGCCGTAGCCGGGAAATCGGTTGTGATCGAACTCCTCCTGGCCAAAGAGCATGTTGGTCTGATAATCCGGCAGGCGCGAGCCGGGCGCGCGGCGCAATGTTCCGGCGGCCCGGTCCAAAATAAAGTCCTTCCCCTCGGTGTATTCCGTCGTCCCGCTTTCCGGCTCGAAGGCGTTGCGGACATGGACCGGCTGGTCCGGCAGCGGGATATGGGCCAGGGCGGCCGGCTCGTCGCCGATGAACACCACCGATTCGCCCGTCATCCGGACAGCCGGATGCGGGCGCAGCGCGGCGCAGCCGCCGCACACCAACCCGGCCACAACTGTCAATACTAATATAATCGAATTGGGAAATGACAATTTGTATTTCATGCGCGGTCCCCATGTTGCCGGAGAGCCGGGGCCCGAGCCAAGCCCCAATATGGCGCCCGCCGCCCGGTTGTTTGGCGCTTGCCTCGACGCGCGACCGTGGCATTTTGGGTTAACGCATGAAAATTCTATTTATTGGCGGAACGGGATACATCAGCAGTGCGGCCAGCCGGCTGGCGCTGGCCAGGGGATGGGAATTGTATTTGCTCAATCGCGGGCTGCGCCGGCCCAATCCGCCCGGCTGCCGGAACCTGGTGGCGGACATCAACCGCCCCGATGAGGTTCGCGCCGCCATGGGCGGCATGAAATTCGACGTGGTGGTGAATTGGGTGGCATTCGTGCCGCAGGATATCGAGCGGGACCTGATCCTGTTTCGGGGGCGCACCGGCCAGTATGTTTTCATCAGTTCGGCCTCGGCCTACCAGAAGCCGCCCGAACACTACATCATCACCGAGTCCACGCCGTTATCCAACCCGTATTGGGATTATTCGCGCAACAAGATCGCCTGCGAGGAACGCTTGATGAAGGCGTGGCGCGAAGAAGGATTTCCAGTGACGATTGTCCGCCCGTCCCTGACCTACGACACGCAACTGCCCATCGCGCTGGGAGGATGGGGTTGCTACACGTTATGCGACCGTTTGAAGAAAGGCCGCCGGATCGTCATTCACGGGGACGGTTCGTCATTGTGGGTGGTGACGCACGCCGAGGATATGGGGCGCGGAGTGCTGGGATTGTTCGGAAATCCGGCGGCGTCCGGCCAGGCGTTTCACATCACATCGGACGAGGTGCTGACGTGGAACCAGATTTACGGAACGATAGCGGAAGCGTTGGGGGTTGAGGCGAATGTGGTTCATATTCCGAGCGATTTCATCGCGAAGGTCGCGCCGGAAAAGGCCGGCAGCCTGCTGGGCGACAAAACGTGGAGCACAGTGTTTGACAACTCCAAGATCAAGAAATGGGTGCCGGGATTCAAGTGTGTTGTTCCTTACCGGGAAGGGATCCGGCGCACGCTGGCGGGTTTCGAGGCCGACCCGGCGCGGCAGCGGGTGGACCCGGCGATCAACGAGCAGTTGGACAGAATCCTGGCCGCGTGGGATCGGTGAAAATCCCCGGTCTCAAGGCAGACTGAGGTTGTAGTAACGGCCCGGCAAATCCGCCGCCTGCGGATCGCTGAAGTAATACGAACCGTTGGTGAGCGTCGCGTTCGTCAACGAAACCCAGACGGGGTTCGCCAGATCAGGACAGGCTTTCACCACCACCGCGAAATTGTTTGTCCCGGTGATGTTGAATCCGAAGTGATTGTTTCGCACACCGAAACCGCCGTCGTCGGTCCGGATGACCGGATTCCACAACACAGCCGGAATGCCGGCAAACGAGTTGCCCCAACCGGCGGCGCCGGGCAGGTAATAGGCCGTCGCGCTTTTGTCGCCGTAAAACACAACCGAATCAGTGGAGGCCGCGCCGGCGGTAAAATGGATGACGGCGTCAGTCAGGGTGACGTTGGTCAGGCTGGCGCAGTAGGCAAAGGCATACGTTCCGATGTTGGTCACGCTGCTTGGGATCGTGACATCGGCCAGACGGGCGCAGTAGGCGAAGGCATACGTTCCGATATTGGTCACGCTGCCTGGAATCGCGACGCCGGTCAGGTTGCTGCAGCCATAAAACGCGGAGTTTCCGATGTTGGTCACGCCGGCCGGAATCGTGATCCCGGTCAGGCCGGCGCAGTCATAAAATGCATCGTCCGCAATGTTGGTCACGCTGCCGGGAACGGCATAACTTCCGCCCAGTCCGCCCGGATAGGCCAGAAGCGTCATTTGGGCCGCGTCAAACAACACTCCCCCCGCGCTGCTGTAAAATGTGTTTCCAGCTTCCACCGCTATCGCGCCCAAATGCTGGCAGTCATCAAACACCCCCGTCCCGATATTCGTGACCGTGGCGGGGAGGGTGACGCCGGTCAGCCCCCCGCAACCCGCGAACGCATACGACCCAATGTTGGTGACGCCATCAGGAATGGTGACGCCGGCCAGATTGGTGTCCATGTAGAACGAAAAGTCCGCGATGTTGGTCACGGTGCCGGGGACGGCATAACTTCCGCCCAAGCCGCCCGGATAAGCCAGAAGCGTCATTTGGGCCGCGTCAAACAGCACTCCCCCCGCGCTGCTGTAAAATAAACTCCCGGCCTCCGCCGTTATCGCGGTCAGATCATAACAGCCATCGAACGCGCCCGCCCCTATATTCGTGACCGTGGCGGGGATGTTGATGCCGGCCAGGCTGACGCAGTGAACAAACGCATCCTCCCCGATGGTGACGAGGCCGGTGGTGTTCGTGACGCCGGCCAG
>CAZLEE010000104.1:0-14793 GCA_964558455.1 uncultured Verrucomicrobiota bacterium
ACGCAACAAAAAAGGGCCGGGAATTGAATATTTAAGAAATCCGTCTCACACCCTCGGAACGATCCGTCTCAATTTAGTCATTGCGACGAAATACGCCAAAGAGTATATTGCCGTGAAAACGCAAACAGAATGTTTTGGTTTGAATTCAAAGCCCGAAAGAGCACGCAAGCCGCGGCATTTCTTCTGAAACTCTGCAACGGCAAGAAGGACAAATATTTGCTCCTCAAGATGATTTATCTGGCCGACAGAGCTGCTCTTGAGCGGTGGAACGTTTCCATCACGGGGGATGAGCCATATTCGATGGAATATGGGCCGGTCCCCAGCAATATCTACGACCTGACAAAAGGCGGAATCCGTCATGGCAGCGAATGGCAGAAGGCGATTGAAACAGTGAAGCGTGAAAGCCTTGTCCTCAAATCAGACCCAGGCACGGATGAGCTTTCAGAGGATGAAATGGCGCTTCTGCGCGAAACCTTCCAAAAATATAAGGATTTCACCTTCTTTGAAATGAAGGATTTGTGCCACGATCTTCCAGAATATGACAAAAATGTCGGGAGCAGCTCCAGGCCAATATCCATTTCCACCATGTTCAAAACGCTGGGCAGGTCGGAACAACTGCCGGAAGTTGCGGATTCAATTCTTGAAATGCAGAGACTGAAAACAATTTTTGGGGAATGATCCCGGGCACCGTATTCCAAGTCACGGGAACGGGCAATCATCTAAGAATTGTTCTTTCACATCCGCTGGAGGGCCGCGTGTTGACATGCAACCTGACGGATGCCCAAAAATGCCCTCGCTCTCCGTGCCGTTGTGATCCGTCAAATCATGAATGGATCACCAAACCCAGCGGAATTCCATTTGAATATCTTGTCACCCTGCCTTGTTCCGGTTTCGAACCCGCAATTCAACGCGGCGCCATTCGCGTCTCTGAAACCCCCTTCCCGCAATCCAAGTTAATCATAATTTGCCAGGCGATTCTGGAAACCCACGGCCGTTTCTGAAAGTTTTAAGCGCTACCTGAGACAGTGACAATTGTGGTGGCCCGGCGCGCCCGCCAAAATAAACTGGCCAACGCCCCAACGGCGATTATCATCCATCGCATGATGAGTTCGCCTAACACTATCACGAACAACACAGCCGTTATTCAGTGGGTCAAGGATATGACCGCCTTATGCCAGCCGGACAAAGTCGTCTGGTGCGATGGCAGCGAAGAGGAGAAAAAACAACTGACCGATGACGCCATCAAACAGGGCGTCTTGCTCAAGCTTAACCAGAAAAAACTTCCCGGCTGCTACTATCACCGTTCCAAGCCGGGAGATGTCGCCCGCAGCGAAGACCGCACTTTCATTTGCACTTCCGTCCGCGAAGACGCCGGCCCCACCAATAACTGGGCCGACCCCAAGGAAATGTATGCCAAACTCCACGACCTCTGCCGTGGCGGCATGCGCGGTCACACTCTCTACGTCATCCCCTACCTCATGGGGCCGCCCGGCTCTTCCTTGAGCAAAGTCGGCATCGAGCTGACCGATTCAATTTACGTCGTCCTCAGTATGCGCATCATGACCCGCATGGGCCTCGTCGCTTACAAACACTTGGGCGATGGCGCCGATTTCAACCGCGGCCTGCACTGCACCCTGGAAGCGGACGCTGCCCGCCGCTACATCGTCCATTTCCCGGAGGACAACGCCATCATCTCCACCGGTTCCAATTACGGAGGCAACGTCCTTCTCGGCAAAAAATGCCTCGCCCTCCGCATCGGCTCATGGCTCGCCCGCAAGGAAGGCTGGCTCGCCGAGCACATGCTCATCCTTTGCGCCGAATCCCCGTCCGGCGAAAAAACCTTCGTTTGCGGCGCATTCCCCAGTGCCTGTGGCAAAACTAATTTCGCCATGCTCGTCCCCCCGCCTCATTTCAAAGGCTGGAAAATCAGCACCGTCGGCGACGATATCGCCTGGATGAAACCCGGCCCCGACGGAAGGCTCCACGCCATCAATCCCGAAGCCGGATATTTCGGCGTCGCCCCCGGCACCAGCGCCGAGACGAATCCCAACGCCATGGCCGCCATTTCCCATGACACCATTTACACCAACGTCGCCCTCACCCCTGATCTGGATGTCTGGTGGGAAGGCAAGACCAAGGTCCCGCCGCCCAATCTGACCGACTGGAAAGGCCAGCCGTGGACTCCTGGCAGCAAGGAACCCGCCGCCCATCCCAACAGCCGCTTTGCCGCGCCCGTCGCCAACAACCCCGTCTGCGCCCCCGAGGTCAACGACCCCAACGGCGTGCCGGTCAGCGCGATTGTTTTTGGCGGACGCCGCGCCACGACCATGCCCCTCATTTACCAGACTTTCAACTGGACCCACGGCGTCTTCGCCGGTGCCATGCTGAGTTCCGAGACAACGGCCGCCGCCATCGGCGCCGTCGGCAAAATCCGCCGCGACCCCATGGCCATGCTCCCCTTCTGCGGTTACAACATGGGCCAGTATTTCCGGCATTGGCTGCATGTTCGCCGTTCCCTCTCCAATCCCCCGCGCATCTTCCACGTCAACTGGTTCCGCCGCGACGAACAGGGTGAATTCCTCTGGCCCGGCTTCGGCGAAAATATGCGCGTCCTCAAATGGATCATCGACCGCGCCCACGACCGCGCCGAGGCCTGCGAAACTGCCTTGGGCTGGATGCCCGGCCCCCGTGATTTCGATCTCGAAGGCATGAAGAATTTCGACGCCGAAAAATTGGCCAAAGTCCAAGCCATCAACATCGATGAGTGGCGCCGTGAAATCCTCAGCCAGGCCGAACTCTGCTTCGACCTCCGCGCGGATTTCCCCGGCGAATTGTCCGCCCAGCGCGAATTGCTGGCCGCCCGCCTCTAAAACAGCCGCGGCGCCTCGGTAAGCACCGCCTCGTGCATGAACAGCGACACCCACTCCTTGGCGGAGGTAAGGTCGCCAGCCGAGGCGCTGTGCAGCCTGTAACTGTAAGGCGCAACCCGGATCAATAGTGACCGCCCAAAAGCGGCCACGATTCGCGGTTGCGGTTTCAATACTGCCGATGATTGTCTTTTAATCATGCCCGCAGTATGACCGCCCCCCCTGGACAAATACTGTCCGTGTGAAAAAAAATAACCAGAATTTTCCGGCCCGCAAACGCGCCCTCAAACCGGACGGTCTGATTCGGCCCGCCGGGCCATCAGCCACAGAACGTCGGATAGACGGTTCAAAAATACGATGATTTCCGTGTTTTCCAGTTGATGATTCTCTTGCAAGGCGCAGACGCGCCGCTCGGCGCGGCGGCAAACGGTGCGCGCAAAATCAAGCGCAGCCGAACCGGGATTCGCGCCCGGAGTGGACCATCCCTTGAATGATACATTTTGCGCCTCTATCTCGCGCACGATGGCGTCGAGCTTCTCCGTCAACGCAGGCGTCGCCACCGCATATCCATCTTTGGCATAGCGCGGCAAATCTTCAACTTGCGTGGCCAATTCGCCCATGACGGTGATGAGGTTGTTCTGGATTGCCAACAGCCGCTCGTGCCAGAAAGACCCTTGGGCGGCGGCCCGGGCCAAACCGATGGCGGTGTTCAATTCGTCCACTGTCCCGTAGGCTTCAACACGGGGATGGCATTTGGAAACGCGCCGGTTGTACATTAGCCCGGTGCTTCCGTTGTCTCCCGTTTTGGTGGCTATGCTCATATCGTCGGGGATTTTTAATGTTTCAGCGGCAAGATGCGAGCGCGAACTTGGGGTTGGCGGACAATTTATTGACGCCGACTGTGTTCTTGTCTATCGTCACAAGAAACGGAGTCATGAATTTTAAACTGATTTTCAAAACATTGTTGATCATCGCCCTGCTCGCCTTGCTCGTCGTCATGGGCATGAACAACCGCCAGACTGCGGTGTTGAACATGCCGCCTCTTCTTCCCAAGCCGCAGCATCAACCGGCCGCGCTGATGTATTTCGCCTTCTTCGGCGTTGGCTTCCTCTCCGGCACGTTGCTGATGGCTGGGGGCAAAAAAGGCGGAAGCGGCAAATCAAAAGTCCAGACTTGATCCCCTTGGTTGCTCAAAACCGGTCCGCAGCCCGTTTGTAAGCCAGCAGCCCGTCGGTAATCGCCTGGGCCATCCGCTTGCGGAATGCCGAATCGTATATGTTCTTGGCATCTGCCGGATTGCTCATGAATCCGCCCTCTATCAAAACCGCCGGCACGGTGGCTTCGCGCAACACCTCAAACCGGGCGCGCTTCACCCCCCGATCCTGCAACGTAGTGTGAGCCGTGATCGATTTCTGCAATTCGTAAGCGAGGAAGGCGTTTTGCTCGTCGTGGGCGTTGCCCGCCATGTGCAGAAAGGGAGCTTTGCCCCCACCCTCATCGCTCGAATTCATCCCCGCAGGCGCCAGGCAATAAACCGACACGCCGCGCACGTCGTGTCCGGCGGAATTATAGTGCAGACTGACAAACAGATCCGCGTCCGCCCTTTTGGCGATGAGCGGGCGGGCGGGCAGGTCGATCAATGTGTCGTTCTTTCTGGTCAAAACCACGTTTATTCCGTTGTTTTTCAACAGGACCGCCACTTCCTGGGCAAGCAAAAGCGCGTAGTCTTTCTCAAATCTGTGCCCGTCGATTTCGCCCTTGTCCTTGCCGCCGTGTCCGGGGTCAAGACAGATCTTTTGCAGGCGGCCTTCCCCTTTTTTCGGGAATAAAATGGCTCCAATCGTTGTCCCGGCATCGACGGCCGAAATAAGCGCTCCGCCGCCGTGGTTGACCACGGGCAGGGAAAGCCAGACCGTGACGCCGGAAATCTCCGTGCGCCGCGAACCGACGGTCAAGTCGATGCGGGAGGAGGCGCCAACCAATGTGATGGTGCCGGAACTTCTGTTCCATTTTCCACTGAGACCCTCAGCCGCCGCCCACTCATCGACCCGCACGTAATCGCTGCCTGAGATTTGGATCCGGCCGAGGCGTTGCGTACTGACGCGCGCATCGGCGGCCCAGGCCGCGAGCAGAAGCAGTGAAACGATGAACGCTCTCATGTGCGGGGACGGTACCCCGGCCAGATGTGAAATTCAAGCGGGGAACAGAGGAGGCCTGATTTGGATTCGCAAAGAGTTGCGAAAATTTCTTTTGTCTCGCCGGTTTATATGTTTTACTCGCGCTGGTGAACGTTTCTGAGAGCATCTGGGACAAGCTCACACGGGTGGTGCTGGCACTTTTGGTGGTGGCCGGCGTGTTGGGTGTTGCCGTTTGGTATGAACCTGTGGTGCAGGAAAATCAGCGGATGCGTGAGGAAAAGTTCGAGCTGGATAAGAAAATCGGGCAGGAAACAAAAATCGCCAAACAACTCGAAACCCAGCTCCATTCCTTCCAAAATCCCGCGCTCGAAAAAACCATGGTGGAACGCCTGGCCCGGGAACGCTTGAGTTACGCGCGCCCCGGCGAAAATATCATCCACTTTGACGCCCCCCCCCCCGGACATTAAAAACCGCCATCCCCAAGGGCCGTCAGACCGTCATTATTTCTTTTTCCTTGCGAGCCAGTTGGGCGTCGATCTTGCCGATATATTCGTCGGTGAGTTTCTGAACCTCTTTTTCCGCCACTTCCGTCTGGTCCTCCGCAATGCCGCCGGTTTTGGATTCCTTTTTGATGGCCTCGATTGCATCGCGGCGAACATGCCGGATGGCAACCCGGCCATCCTCGGTCTGTTTCCGGGCAAGTTTGACCATCTCCTGGCGACGCTCCGTGCTCAGCACGGGCATGATGAGACGGATCAATTTCCCCTGCACAGTCGGGGTGATGCCCAGATTGCTCTTGAGCAGGGCTTTCTCGATGGGGTGAACGGTCGAAATGTCCCACGGTTGAATGGCAAGCACGCGCGGTTCCGGTATGCTGATGCTGGCCAATTCGCGCAATCGCATCTGTGAGCCGTAAACTTCCACCATGATGTTTTCGACCAATACGGGCGAGGCTTTGCCGGTGCGTATCCCGGTGAATTCATGCTGCACCACCTCGTCGGTCTTGCTCATTTTCTCTTCCGCTTCCAAAAGGATATCGTCGAGTGTCATGATTTTGAATGGGGTTATGGGTTTTTGATCAACTGGTGACCAGCGTGCCGACGCGTTCGCCAAGCACGACTCGTTTCAGATTATGTTCCTTAAACAGATCGAATACAATGATGGGCATTTTGTTGTCCATACAGAGGGAAAAGGCGGTCGAATCCATCACTTTCAACCGCTTGCCAAGGGCCTCCAGATACGTGATGCGGTCGTAGCGGGTCGCCTTGGGATTCTTTTTGGGGTCGCTGTCGTAAATGCCATCAACCTTGGTGGCCTTCAAAATGATTTCCGCGCCGATTTCGTTCGCGCGCAACGCCGCCGCCGTATCGGTGGAAAAATAGGGGTTGCCGGTGCCGCCGCCAAAAATGACGACGCGATCCTTTTCAAGATGCCGCACCGCGCGCCGGCGGATGAACGGCTCTGCCACCTGCGACATGGTGATGGCGCTTTGCACCCGGGTGGCCACCCCCAACTTCTCAAGACAATCCTGCAAGGCAAGCGAATTGATGACGGTCGCGAGCATCCCCATGTAATCGCCGGTCGCGCGTTCTATGCCCTGGCCGACGCCGCAAATGCCGCGAAAAATATTGCCGCCTCCCGCCACCACTACCACCTGCACACCCATCTCGCGCACCTCGGCGATTTGCCGGGCCATATTCTGAAGGGAATCGGGACAGATGCCCACGCCGTCCTCGCCCCCCAACGCTTCACCACTGAGCTTGAGTAGAATTCGATGATATTTGGGCTTTTGGACTTTTTTCATTGACTCTGCCTTTGTAACAACCGGCCGGCAAAACGTCAATGACGACCATGCGCGGCTGCTCAAGCTAATCCCGAATCCCCCCTTGTCCGGGAAGATTCGGGATTAAGATTAAAACGGAAACTAAGCCGCAGGAGACTCGCCAACTTGGAAGCGCGCGAAACGCCGGATGACAATGGCATCACCCAACTGTTTGGCCACTCCGTCCATATGCTCCTTGACCGAAACCTCGGAATTGCGTTTGACAAAGCCCTGGTCCAGCAGGCAGCAGCCCTGATAATACTTTTCCATCTTCCCTATGATGATCTTCGCAATGGCCTGCGGGGGCTTGTTCTTGACCTGTTCGGTGGCAATCTCTTTTTCCTTGGCCACGATGGCGGCGGGAATCTCCTCGCGGGAAATAACCGACGGGCTTCCGGCCGCGATTTGCAACGTGATGTCTCGCACCAGTTGTTTGAAATCTTCCTGGCCGGCTGTCCCTGCCTTGGTGGCGCCGACTTCAACCAGAACGCCAACCTTGGCTCCCGTGTGAATATAGGCGGCAACCATGCCGTTGCCTTGGACTTCGTAACGGACAAAACGGGGAATCTGGATGTTCTCGCCGATCTTGGCCACGGCGGCAACGCGATCAGGTTCCAACGATGCGATGGTGGCGTGACCGGCCAGACGCTTTGCCATTTCAGAGCAAAAAGCGCCGAAGGTCTCGTTCCGGGCCACGAAATCGGTCTCGCAATTGATTTCCAGCAAAACGCCGACCTTGGCGCCGTGTTGGATGTGTTGCACAATCGCGCCTTCTTTGGTGACGCGCGCCGCTTTTTTGGCGGCGGAAACGGTGCCTTTTTTGCGCAAGGCATCGACGGCGGCGGCGATGTTGCCTTTGGACTCGGTCAACGCCTTTTTGCAATCCATCAAGCCCGCGCCTGTCATCTCACGAAGCTTGCCGACATCTGCGGCGGAGAATTCAGCCATAAATATTTTCCTTGGTGAAAAAGGGTTAAGCGGAAACGTTAGTCGCCGCAGCAACCGGGGCGGCTGCCGCAGCCGGAGCAACCGCTGCCGCCGGAGCAGCCGGAGCGGCGGATTCGGCAGGAACTGCGCCCGGAGTGTTCTCTGCCGCTTGCTGTTCCTTGCGCCGACCGTACTTGGCTTCATATTCGGCCCGGGCCAAAGTGATGGTTTGAACCACCGTTTGGAGGATCAACCGCAAGGAACGGATGGCGTCGTCATTGCCGGCAATGGGATAATCAACCAACTGCGGATCGCAATTGGTATCAACCAGGGCAACAATGGGAATCTTGAGGCGGCGGCCTTCGGCGACGGCATTGTGCTCGCGCTTGATATCGATAATAAACATGGCCGCCGGGTATTTGTCCATGGTGCGGATACCGTCCAGGTTCTTGAACAGACGGGCGGCTTCGCGGCGATACATGGACTGTTCCTGCTTGCCGTAATTGCTCATGGACCCATCGGTGTCCCATTTCTCAATGGTCTTAAGACGGGCGATGGAACGCTTGATGGTGTTGAAATTGGTCAGGGTGCCGCCGAGCCAGCGTTCGGTTACATAAAGCTGGCCGCAAGCTTTGGCGGATTCCTTGACGGCTTCCTGGGCTTGTTTCTTGGTGCCGACAAAGAGGACATGGCCGCCCTTGCTCACAACGCCTTGCAGAAAATCGCAAGCGGCTTCGAGCTGGGCGAGGGATTTGCTGAGATCTATGATGTGGATGCCGTTGCGCGCGTCAAAGATGAAGGGCTTCATCCTGGGATTCCAGCGCTTGGTCTGATGTCCGAAATGGACGCCTGCGTCCAACAATTCTTTAATACCGATGCTAATCACTTTTTTCCTTTTGTTAAAAGCCCGCGCCAACAAGGCGGCGAACCATCCCACGGAACAGGGGATTAATATGAATGTTATTATGGCCGCCCATCTTCACACGAAGACGGAATATAAGGCCGTTCCAGTTCCAGGCGACTCCGCCCGAAGGAGGTGAGCATAGCCAAGCGGGGCGCTTTGGCAACTTAAATCTTTGCCCTTGCGATGGGCAGGGGGTGGGTAGGGTGAGACTCGGAAAACCCCAATTAGTTCGTCTTCGGTAAGAATGATGGCTTAATTCCCCGGCCTGCTGTAAGATCAAAATTGGACAGGCATCCTGTTCACATTTCTCATACTATGGAATCAACCTTGGCAACTGTCATTCTCCGGCCGGGCACGGCGGATCGGGTCATCGCGGGTCACCCTTGGATTTACTCCGGGTCGGTCCTGCGCCTGACGGCGCCGACGGCCGATGGCGCGCTGGTGCAAATCAAAGATCATCGGCAACGCTTGCTGGGAGTCGGCTTTTATAACTCCAAATCCAGAATCCAGGTCCGGGTCCTTGACCCGGAACGGGTCGAGATCAACACCGCCTTCTTCACGGAACGGATCACAGCGGCCCTGGCCGTCAGAAAACGCCACTTGCCGGGAGCCGGTTCCTTCCGGGTGGTGAATGCGGAAAGCGATTTCCTGAGCGGACTGATTGTGGACAAATACGAGAATGTGCTGGTCGTCCAAATTTCGTCGCTGGGCATGGATCAGCGGAAAGGGATGATTGTCGAGGCGTTGCAGGGCATTTTCTCGCCCCGCGCCATCATGGAGCGAGGCGAGGCGTCCTTCCGAAAATTTGAAGGGCTGGCGGAAAGCAACGGCATGCTGAGCGGCGTCGCGCCGGGACCGGTGCCGGTTGAGCTGAACGGACTGAAGTTCGACGTCGATATTGAAGGGGGTCATAAAACGGGCTTGTACCTGGACCAGCAACTGAATTACAAAAAAACGAGCGAGTTGATTCACAGCGGCCAGGTTTTGGATTGTTTCAGTTTCATGGGCGGATTCGCTCTCCATTGCGGACGGGCCGGAGCGGCCCACGTGCATGGATTGGATCAAAGCGAAGCGGCGGTTGCCGCAGCCACCCGCCACGCCCAGACCAACGGCTTGGGCGACCGCTGCACTTTCGAAACAGCGAATGTTTTCGACTGGCTCAAGGCCCAGACCGCCGTGCGGCCGCACGAAAAGGTCGTCCCGAAATTTGATGGCATCATCCTCGACCCCCCCTCCTTTACGCGAACCCGTTCGGCGGTGGAAGACGCTTTGCGGGGCTACAAGGAAATTCACCTGCGCGCGCTGAAATTGCTCAAAACCGGCGGAACGCTCGCCACTTTTTGCTGCTCGCACCACGTGGATGCCAAGCTCTTTGAAGCGATCATCCTGGAAGCGGCCTTCGACGCGCGCCGGGTGCTGCGCCGGGTGACGACCTTCAGCCAGTCGCCCGATCACCCCATCTTGCCGGCCGTCCCGGAAACGGAATACCTCAAGGGCTTCGCCTTTGAAGTGGCGCGGTAACGCCACGGAACGAATCGCCTGGTCAACCCCCGTTCCCGGCAGGAGACGCGGAATGTTGTTTTTCACCGGGTATGATTTCGGTGTCCGGCGCCTGCACGACCGCCCCGAGAATCCCGGCTGCCTTTTCGTCCAAAACCAGCACGCCGTGGGGAGGAAGATCGTAATTGCCGCTGATCGCGCGCTCGGTCAGAAAGTCATGCATGGGCTTGAAAAAATTGATGCGAACGGGCGAGTTCTGATGGTTCAAAAGAAAATAAACCCTCGTGTCGGCCTTTTGACGCAAGCTGACCTCAACGGTGTCCGGAACCCGCAGCAAGGGGGACAACTGGCAGATGGTGCGGAGCCAGGTGACCAAATCGCCGTAAAAGGCCGGCTGGGAAATGGTGCCGATGTAAATAGCCTTGCCGGCGCCAAAATTGTTAATGGTCACGGCCGGACGTCCGGCGTAGAAATCCTTGGTGAATGTGGCCAATACTTGACAACCCTTCGGCTCAATCAGATCGCACCAGATGCGCGCCGTGTGCATGCAACTGGTGTGAAAATTTCCCTTGAAGGCCAAATGGTTCTGCTCGTCGGACGGCAACGGGTCGAACTCGGTGACTTCCAGTCCAAAAAGGTCCGTCCAATCATGGGGAAAACCGGTTTCGGCCGCCATGTGATGTTCATCAACCAGCCCGGAATTGCAGGTGGTGACGAGTATGCCGCCATTCTGAACGTAGAGTTTCAACGCATCCGCCTCGCCGCCGCCCAAAAGATGGAGGGAAGGGGCGATGACAAGCTTGTACTTCGAAAGATCCTCCGTGGGCCGGGCAAAATCGACCGCCATGTTGCGATCATGCAGGGCGCTGTGGAAAAGCTGGACGTGTTCGCGCAAATTGAAAAGCGTGGTCGGCTGCTGGGGCAATGCAAGGGTCCAGTCATTTTCGTGACTGTAAATAATGCAGGTCTCGGCCACGACCTTGGTCCCTTGCAAAACAAAGCCCAGTCGCTTGACTTCCTGGCCAATCTGGCTGATTTCCTTGTAAACGCGGTTCTCGCCCCGTCCGTCGTGCGTCAGGATGCCCCCGTAAAATTTTTCAGGGCCGATGCGGGGCTGGCGCCAGAAAAAGTAAAGCACGCCGTCCGCGCCCCGGGAAAGGGTCTGGAACGTGAACAACCGCACCACGCCCGGCCGCACCAGGGAATTGACGTCCTGCCAGTTGACATGCCCCGCCTTCTGCTCCATGACCCAGAAACCCGCGTCGCCGCCGGGCATCGTGCTCCCCGTCTTTTTCAGGGATCGCATGAAATCCAGTTCGCAGGCGTTTTCGGCCGATTTGGATTTGATGGTGGCATTGCTGATGAGGGATACGTAGTCCACCGTGTCGCCCACATCGAACAAATCCAGATTCTGGCCGGTGGCGCGCATGTTGGTTGTGACCGGGGTGCCGGGGGTCAATTCGTGCAGCAAATCGGTCTGCATCCGGATGAAAGCAACGATGGTGTCGCTGCAAAACCGCCGCCAATCCAGCATCAACGCCGGGTTGTGGGGGGAGGGCGCGACCTTGGGCATGGGCACATGAGACCAATCGGTGACCAACTGGCCCCAGAACCTCGTCCCCATCAGGTTGTTGAGATTGTCAATCGTGCTGTACTTGGCCTTCAACCACGCATGCCAGTCCCGCAACGTTTCCTCGTTGAAACAGGGCTGCAAGGAGCGGACGCCGATATTGTTGTCAATTTGCCAGGCAATCAATTGCGGATGCCTGCCCAGCGCCTCGGCCATGGCCCGGATGATTTTCTTGGAATAATTCCAATACAAATCGCTGTTCAGACAACAGGCATGGCGGGTCCCGGGGGAAAGGGGAAGCCCCTGCTCATCCACCGGAAGAATTTCCGGATGTTCGTGCGTCAGCCAAATGGGGGGGGCGGCGGTGGGACTGGCCAGCACCACCTTGATGTCCTCCTCGCCCAGCAAGTCCATGACGCGCCGCAGCCAGTCAAAATTATATTCCCCCTCGCGCGGCTCGCACAGGCCCCATGAGAATTCGCCCATGCGAACCACGTTCATGCCGGCGGAAACCATCAGCTCTATGTCATGTTGCCACCGCGCTTCAGGGTTTTCGGCAGTGCCAGCATAGGGATAAACCCAATGCTCCGGGTGATAATCAGCTCCGAAATACATGACAAGCCTTCAAGTTATTGTTGTTAACGGCGCTACTCCATTATTGTGCCACCAATCGCATCCCCGGGCAAGTAAAAGAAATCGGCCCCCCTCGCCGCCGCGACCGATCGAAAAAAATAGACGAAAGAGGTGGTGGCTGGCGGACAATCCTGAAAGGATTGCAATCACTCAGCCCAACGGTTGGCGCGAACGCGCCTACCCTGGGTAAAAGTTGAAAATTGGATTCAACTCCGTGGGAGTTGAATCAGGGCCATCTGCCCCCGGCCAACACAATCGCAGAATATCCAGCCAAGCTGGCAGCTCCTTCTGCCGCTTCGGAAATTCTGCTGCGGCGACGGACGACGTCCCCCCCCCTCGCCCGCGCAGTGGGAGGGACGGGGTGAGAGCGGGCGACATCGCCATGCCCAATTCCACTGAAAATGTCGATGAACCGTAAATGTTGTTTCTTTACGGCTCCTTATGCCTTCAACGTCCACCGCGACAAGTTTCCACAGGATTTTATGTTTCAGATCAATCTTCAGGAGGTTGCGTGTTTGAGGTTGCAAATTGAAACCTCAAAGAGTCGCGGCGGACGCAGTTATCCTCTCATTTATCTTTGGCCACTTACACGAATTTGTTTATAGCCCCGATGCTGCCTACCATTATTATTAACGCCGATTACTCACACCGTCGTCTTACCCGCAACCTTCGCCTTCTTCCACCTCGCCCGCAAAAAGGGGTCGCCCCATGCATGGTCTGTTTTCTTTCTCATTTATTTTCCATCGCATGGCTGCGCATCCAACTGTGCGGACGAGCATTTGCGCTCTTCGAAGCACCCAAATGCGCCCGCATACTGCACCCCCAACTTCCGTGGCATGATCCGCTTGTAATTTTTTCCACACTTTTAGTCGATCCCGAAAACGAACCAAACTATGGGTTGACCCCGGCCGTCATCTTACGGATGTTTGGCTGGAAAATGCCAATTAGTTGGTCGTTAAGCGATATAAGCACAGACGAACCATAGCTGGTGTCCTTGGGGTTGGCTGCGTCACTCAACAAAAGAGACCAGCTCATGTAATGGGCAACATCCTTTTCAGATTCAAATTCCACCCGCACAAACGGTCCTTTGGCACCGTTCTTCTCCAGGCAAATAAAACGCCCGGCCTTTTGAATACAGATAAAAGCATGGTCGCCCAAGATGTAGTGTAGCTTTGTGTTCACGATCAGCCCCAAACCAATCTGGACATTTTTGGGAAACTGAAAGCCGTCTTTTTTTACGCCGCTGATGTATGCGGCAAAAATCGAACGCAAGTCCTTGTCCGTATTTGTGCAGCCCGGCGGCAACCGGCGTTTTGCTCTCAAACTTAAACCTATTTGAGTTTCAGCTCCGCTCCTCGGTTTGCCAACAAGCATTTCATACCCGCTTGCAGGAAATAATACTCCAATGGCAGAACGAAATTTTTTAGCGGCGACAGGGGCAACGCTGCCATCGTCCTTGATGGATACAAAATCTTTCGAGGCAAAATCATCTTCCAAACGCGGAGCCTCGCACCCGGCCCCATGGAGCAAAAGACAGGCAACATCAAAGCACATCAAGGTGTTTTGTGAAAGTGAATTGTCTCCGGGCGTCTCGGAAAAACGGCGCGGCATCCGATTAGTAAATTCGCCAAAGTTGTCGAACCCATAATAGCCGCCTTGCAAAGGCGGAAACAAGGTTCTGTCAACACGGTTGCCAGGACGATTGTGATCCTCAACAAGCTTCTTAAACTTCGCAACGGAATCTTCCGAGAATCCGTTTTCCTTTAGCAGTTGGCAGGTATCGTCAAGCACCGGTTTTTCATCAAGAAAGCTGAGACGAAAAGCGGCTCCCGAAGCGGTCAAGACTGCCAAAACGAAAAGGGCAGTCGCCAATGTGAATTTCAGAGACGTTGTAATAGATTTCATCGATAACAATGGCATTTCACCATATGGACACCGGGGACGGCGGGATTTGTATATGATTTTGAACATCCGATCCACTAAAAAATCGCCATCGAGCAGGCGTGCTTCATCAGCCGGATACCGAACATGGGCAAGCACGAACCGGCAGAGCAAACCCAAATCCTCCATCAACGAAATATAGTCGGAGAAAAAGTGGAAATGGATCGAGTTGCGGCTCTGCGGAGCATCGCCCCGGGAGGAATGGCTGGCCTATCGGGCGGAGAAGTGAGGTGAAAAGCGGCGGAGAGTCAGAGGCCGCGGGCCAGTGCGGATGTCGGATGCGCCTGATTTGCGCAAGATGCGCGCGCAGGCGCTGGTGGCGGCGACGGTGGTCAAGACATCGCCCAACACTATGCTAATGGACGACTCCTTTACAAAACAGGAGGAAACAACTTTTTTCCCGAACGAAGTTTTGGGGAAAGCGTGTCGTGTTGTCCCCCTCCTGTTTGCCAGAACCCAACTTCTCGGTTATGGTGACGGGAGATTGCCCC
>CAZLEE010000105.1:0-14691 GCA_964558455.1 uncultured Verrucomicrobiota bacterium
TGGCCGCAATGAGATCCGGCACGCTGACAAAGGCTCCGCGCCGCACGCGTTTTTGAGTCAGTTCCCCAAACCAGCGTTCGACCAGATTGAGCCAACTGGAACTGGTTGGAATAAAGTGCGGCACAAAGCGGGGATGCCGTTGCAACCATGCTTGGACTCTGGGATGCTTATGGGTGCCATAATTGTCCATCACCACATGCAGGTCCAGTTCCGGGGGGAATTCGCCGTCCAGGCGTTTGAGAAAATGGAGAAACTCTTGATGGCGATGGCGGGCGTAGCACTGGCCGACGACTTGGCCGTGGGCTATCTCCAACGCGGCAAACAGGCTGGTGGTGCCGTTCCTCTTATAGTCATGGGTTTGCGTGCCGCAACGGCCTTTTTTTAGAGGCAGTCCCGGCTGGGTGCGGTCCAGAGCCTGAATCTGGCTCTTCTCATCGACGCAGAGCACCAGCGCCTTCTGCGGAGGATTGAGGTAAAGGCCGACGACATCGGTGAGTTTTTCCAGAAACCGCACGTCCCGCGACAGCTTGAAGTTCTTGGTGCGGTGCGGTTGGGGATGATGGCTTTGCCAAATCCGCTGGATGGTCGCCTTGCTCACGCCCTGCTTTTTGGCCAGGCTGCGGCAACTCCAGTGCGTGGATCCCGCCGGTCGGGTTTGCAGGGTGGCGTCAATAATGGTTTTGATCTTGCCGGCCGCATAACGCGGCTTGCGCCCGCGTCCCGGAGCGACTTGCCAAAGACACTCGCCACCTTGCTGACAAAAACGGCTCCGCCACAGCGCCACGGTCTTGAAGTTGATCTCCAAGTCGGCGGCAATGATTTTGTCCTGCCGTCCTTGTGCGGCGGCCAAAACAATCTGACAGCGCTGGGCGACTTGTTGGGGAGTGCGGTGGGCGCGGCCCCATTGTTCCAATACCTGGCGATCGGTTTCGTTCAAAATCACGGGCGTAGCCTGTCGCGACATGGAGGAAGAATACCATAAATCCCAAATAACACCAGTTATTTATGAGACACTACACTAGGCGGTTGCTTCAATTGCGCGTAGTACAGCCTGCCACCCACGAGAAATGCCAGTGTTGCGTCCGGGACGTTTCCAGTGGCCGGAAGGCGTTAAATGATACCGCAACGAATCAGGTCGAGGTGGTCGAAACGCAGAACCAGGTGATTCTGCCTGTCCTGGACGTCAACAATTTCTTCCGGCTGACCACGCCTTGAGGCACTTATCCTCTCGCGGGGACCAATGTGGGGACGTCACCCAACGGTTTAAAGGCTGCCCGGTCAAATTGGGCCGCTAAGCGACCTGCAATATGCCGCAAGACATCATACCCTGAACGTCGGTCCGTCCCTTGCAGACGAACTTTAGGCATCTCGTACCGTTCACCGGCCCGGCCGATTTTGGGGCACAGCAGCAATATTGAATTCCGCGCTCAACTGAGCGCGGACCCGTTGAAGTTAGAGGGTAGATGAGTTTGAAACTTTTTCTCTCCAGTCGGATTTCTACACCATACAGGCTGGGGACCTCGGTGCCGTCCCGCTGGTCCAGTGCGTAACAGAATGCACCGCGCGGAGTGGACGACTGATTGTTCGTTTGCGACGGATTTTCTGCACCCACGGCGATACATTTACGTGCCTGGACTGGTATGAATACCCAAGTACTTCGCGACCGCTTGGGACCGCGAATGCACATGAAGTTTTTCGTAAATGCTGCGGATATGGGCGTTGACGGTGAAGGGACTGACCTCAAGCTTTTCGGCGATTTCCTTATAAAGAAACCCTTGAGATAGCAGTTCCAGAATCTCGTTTTCACGTGGTCCCAATTTGGTATGCCCATCTTCCTTTGGCGTCGGTTGTTGAAACGAATCCACAACTTTACGGGCTATGCTGCCACTCATGGGCGACTCACCGCGATGAACCGAGGCAATTGCCGCTAGAAGTTCCTCCGCAGAAGCGCGTTTGAGCAGATAACCGCTGGCGCCAACTGCCAGTGAGCGGAATATCCGCCGAGTATCATCATAGACCGTCAGCATGATGAATTGTGTGGCGGGCATTTGAGGCTTGAGGCGATGCACGCATTCAGTCCCGTCCAGACCCGGCAGGTTAATGTCCACCAGTACAACTTGGGCTCCCATTTCCGGAAGCGCGTTTATGGCGCTTTCGGCATCGCCATATTCGCCAACGAGTTCCAAATCGCCTGGTTGGCGTAGCCAGCCAGTGATGATTCTTCGCAACGGAGCATCATCCTCGACAATGGCCACGCGTAATCGGTTTGTTTGTTTCAAATTGGTTTTAGTCACAATGGCTGGGGTGGTTCATTACAGTCGGCGTTTTGTTGGAGGCGCCTCGTCGGCAATTTCCACAACAGAAATCGTCATCAGGATAGGAAATTATTGTCTGCCAGTTCAAGGATTGCTAATCAATTTTAAATTTCCGGCCGTTGACCGAGTCGGGGTCTCGAATCGGTAACCAGAAAGAGATTTTTGTTCCAGAACCGGGCCGACTGTAAATCTCAATTTTGCCATTGATCTCCTTTAATCGCCGACGGAGATTTAGCAATCCGCTGCTCTGCGGTTTATTAACCATCTTTTTTTCTGGTCCGGCTTCTGCCATTGACGGCAGATTGAAACCTCTGCCGTTATCAGCCAAGGACAAAATGAAATACCCCGGACCCAGTTCCAGATCGACCTTGACCTCGGTCGCTTGGGAGTGTTTGGCGACATTGTTGAGTGCTTCGTTGAAAGCCAGAAAAGTATGATGCCGCACGTCTGGCAGGATGGTCCAAGCGGGTAATTGCGTTGGAAATGAAAACCGGCATTTGATTCCGGCGATGCGCATCATGTCCTGCGTGGTGTCCTCCAAATAACAGACCAAGCTGTCCAACGAGTCTTGTTGAGGATCCACTGCCCACACAATTTCGTCCAAGGCTCGGGTCATCTCTTTGGCCGTACTACTGATTTCGTCGAGTGTCGGCAAATTCGCAGCTGAAAGCCCGGCATCCCGGCGGGCTGCCTCGCTCAACAACGATACCCGCGTGAGCCGGGTCCCGAGGTCGTCGTGAATATCCTGTGCGATTCGGGACCGTTCCCGCTCCACCGTGCGCTGGAACTCCATGCGTTCGAGCTTTCGTTGCAGCCGGCGCCAAAACACGTAGCGTGCCATGCCGGCTAACGCTCCGGCGCTAACAAGCAGGACCATCCCCAGAAACCAACGCTGCCTATAGAGCGGGGGCACGACTTGGAAGGGCAAAACGCTCTCTTCCCCCGCCGGTTGGCCAAAGACGGACACCGGCTGCACTATAAAGCGATACTCTCCTACCGGCAGGTCCCTGTACTCAACGTCTTCCGCGCGGTTAGCGCCAATGCTATACATTTCTTTCCATTCCAAGAGCAATTTCTCGCCAGACTTTACCGATAACCAGTTGTTGCTCCAAGTGTCCCAAGCCCCAAATTTATCAGGAGAGTCATCAATCAGGGCCAGCGCATGACTGTGCCGGCCGGGACCTGTCCTGACAATCTTGGCAATGGCGAGGCTGGTGCCGTCACGCACCCACCCGTCCGGCACTCCCAAGGGGTTGTCCAAGTCTTTTCCAGACTCAAAATCGTCGAAAAGCAGCAACTTTTCGTCGTCATGCGGACCTTGTGACAACTTGGTTGCCTTGATGTCGCCAATCACATAAATGCCCACGGTATCGGGATTGCCGCCGGAGGGAATCCAGATGCGGGCAATTTTGCAACGGTCGGGCACGATTACGGTCTCCCGGCGTTCCACGAACAGTGAGCTTTCAACCTTGCCTGTCCAGCCCGGACTGTCTCCATGCGCTGGAAAATCGGCGCTGCCGACTGGCTGCCTTTGCGCGTCCCAAAAGTGAATTACAAAACGCATGGAACTGTCGATATCATGCCAAGCCGTCTCGTAGCCTGCCAGATGATAACGGAACCGAATGGGAAGTTTGCTGGAAGCCGCAGTTGGACCAAACGTAATTCTTATCTTCCTGTTGCCCTCCGTAACTCGAATTTTGAAGTCTCGCAACTTTGCCGGCTTGGCGGAATATGAGTTGCTCACGGAAAGATTCGAAAGCTGCTCACGGACCAGCGGCTTCTGGCCATTCACCGAAAACTCGCTGAACTCCACCAGGCCCGCCAAGTGATTTGTGTCACTAACAGATCCGGACGTGACGGGACCGGCGAGGCAGGCGGCGAGGAAACACAGAATTGCCAGGCGGCGTCGCCTCACTTGCGGAGCGGGTGTCTTGAGCATCATGTGAATATAGTCCAGCGTCTGACTTGATTCAACGCTCCAAGATCATTGTCCGTGCGCCGTTGGCGGCCAGTTTTCGGATGACCGGCATGTCCGCATGTGGAGCGCCAAAATAAAACGCCGCCAGACCGTCCACGCAAGAGTAGATTTGGACTTTGGCATAAACCGTGAGTTGTCAGAAGCGGAATGCATACAAGCTCTAATGATCTATTCTGGAGCTGAAATTGTAATTGCCCGAACCGGCCCGGTACAGCATATAGCCATCAGCATAGCCGGGGGGTGTTAACTGGAAAAAGGTGTTTTTCAAATTCGATAACATGGTGAACTTCGTGTGGTCTTAGTGTGCGGCGACTCGAAGTCGGTTGTGCTCCACCGGCGGTTTTACCAAAGCCTGCAGCAAGTGCATGATGCCGATCTGGCAAAAAGCCATGGATTCGGGGTAAATGTCCATTCTAAGCAGGTTCTGTATTCCGTCTCCGTTGGTGCAGTCGGTCCAGTTATAAACGCCGCCCAATTCGTTGAAGAGGCGGACCCGCCAGGGATTCGCACCGCAGAGGTAGGCGAGCATCACTTCCGCGCGATCACGGTAAGCGGGGCGGCCAGTAATGGCATAAAGGTCCGCCAGAGCCTGAATCCAATGCCCCGTGATATAGTAAAAGAACTGCGGGTTTCCGCCCGGCTGCCAGACATACGTCATGCTCTGAGGAGACAGACGCAGACCGAATTGGACGGCCGGTCCCGCACACTCGCTGGGCGCGACTTTCGTAGCGAGCCAGGCATCCGCCACCTTGATGGCGGTCTCTTGCCACCGTTTGGCGTCCGGCACATTGGGCAGCACTTGGACCCCGCGCGCCAACGCATCTACCGCCATCGAATCCACATTGGGATACTGTGACCATTGATGGCATGGTTGTTCGAGATCCACCAAGGCATTAAGCCCCGCAGTGCAGAGGTCGCACAGCCGCGTTGGTGGGGCGTTACTTGCCAGAGTGATGGGCAATTCCGGCGCGACTTCGCAAGCGGCCAGCATCCCTAACAGCAAATAGGCATGCTCCCCGGGATCACGCCAGTAAACATTGTTCCTCGGGGTTTTTTTGACATACCCACCGCCCCGTCCGTCGTTCAGGCAGAACCTTAAAGCCAGAGCGAGCCCTTCCTTCAAGTCCGGTGCCATGGATCCCGAAGGGTCCTGGCGCAGCGCTTCACCCAGTCCCCACACGGCGCGGCCGTTCAGCACACCGCCATCCTGATAGTCGTTAAACTTTGGGTTGTAAAACCAGCCGTTGCCCTCGGTCAGGTAATCGCCCGTAATGAAGAGCCCGTAATGAAAGGCTCCGGCAGTGTAGATTTCACGTCTTCCCGAGCTGTTGGTCAGCGCGAAATTGCCGGGTTGCCGATGTTGCATGGCCAGGAGATTTTGAACCGCCTCATGGCACATGTTTTCCAGATGCTCGTCGTCGCTCTCGATGGACCTCCGCATCGTGTTCATGATCAAGAGGTCGGCAAAATCATTGGCAAAGGCGTAAGGACGGTAGTTGGTGAAGGCGCGGTTTTTCGGGTTGCCGTCCAGCGGTTGGTCATTGCTGGCGTTGAACCATGTGCTCCACGAGGCCTGCCAGAATGTCCGGGTTGCACGACGCCCTAGCGGTTGGGACCAGTCGCGGTCACGCCATTGGAAATCATAAAAGGTCAAATTAGCCTTGAACCACGCCAGGTCGCCGCCGTTGTCCAAGTCAAAATCCGTTCTGGCCGCGTTGACGATCTGTGCGGCGTGACTGTGCAAGAATAGGTTCACCAAGGTGCGAACTGTGGCCCACTGCCGACATTGGCGGTCAGGACGGCCCTGACGGTCGAGCAAGTCGTCCGTGAGTATGGCGGGCAGTTCAGGTAGCTGGCGCGCCCGGCTATCGTAAACGACGACGGTTGCCTCGGCCTGGCCGCCTGATGGCGCATCTGCCATCAGGGCGCCTTCTTCGGCTGCATCAACGAACAGCACGCTGGCGGTCAGCGGCGGGGCGCCCGGAAAATCCTGTGGGTAATTGCATGCGAACCGACTGCGGACAACCGCTGCCCGACAGAGGCTCGTGGCCCCCTGGCTCGTCGTCACCCGCACGGCCACGTCGAGGGTGGAATCGTTGGCATTGGACACGTTTCCGATGATCCGGACCTGCTCCTCGGCCGCGTCGCGAAGGGCCGTGGGAGTGAGCATCTTGTTGAGTGAAACCAAGACGGGTATATTCGTGTTGCCGGCTGTCGCAACCGACACACCGAATCTGCCGACAGGCTCTGAAGCATAAACCGACAGCCCCAAAGCGCCGATCACGCTCGTAATGCAAAGGCAACACCAATGCACATCTTTGGCAAATAAATGATTGATTATCACGTTGACAGCCGGGCCGCCCGCCCCTCAACAGCCAGATTCTTGTGGGTTTACCCCGCCGGGAAAACCAAGCCGCCGCCCGCCCGCTCTTGTGTATCAGCATCGCTTCACCGATTCCACTAGTTAATTTTGTCTAGTGGAACATTGTTAAATAGGAAGCTACGATCAGCCTCAATGTCCCCGTCATACGAATCAACGGTAAGATGAGACTCTGAAAATTGAAAATGAAAGATTCTCAAAAGGCAATCCACTCCAAACCTCGAAAGGAGGGTGAAGCCAATTTCCGCCGGTTCGTGATGCTGTCGATCTTTGCGGAACGGCGCGAGTCGGCACTGCTTCCAACAAGCCGACTTTACGCCAGCATAATTCAAAATCCAATCCAATCGACATTATGAGAAAACAAAAAAGTCAGAAACCAAATGGGCATTGGGCAACTGCCCGCCGCTCGTCCGTGCTGATGCGGTCGTTCTGGACGGCATTGTGGTGCGGCGGCTGTCTGCTGGCCGCAGTGGCCGCGCAGGCGCAGGCGCCAACGAACCAGTTGCATTTCGCATTCACGGATCCAACCGGAACCACGACTGTCATCAGCGACACGAATCTCAATCCCGGCGCGTTGCAAGCCACGCTGACGATGTACAATCCGGCCGGAACGACGGCTGTGGACCTGCATGGCGCAGTTGGCACGGGAGTGACCAACTTGACGGCGGTTGATACGAACCGGGCGATGGACTTTACCTCGGACGTGACACCCACCCAGGTGGATCAACCCGCTGGCAACACCACCGGCAAAACGGAGGGCAATGCGGTGGTGGCGGTGGATGTGGGCGACACCACGCTGGGCGCCAACTTGGGAGTGGGGGGGGTGATTAGTAATTTCGTTATCTCAATGTGGTTCAACCAGGCGGCGATGATGCCCTCCGGCGACGAAACCGGGCCGCGCCTGTGGATTCTTAACGCCACTAGCGGCTCCGCCGGCGGCGTGGATTCGGGCGGTTCGGCCAACAGTCTGGGCTTGAAGTTCCAGGCCAACAACCAGCTCTATTTCCAGTTCGGTACCGATACCGCGACATTGGGCCCGGCGTTGGGCAGTCCGTTCCCGACGAACGAGTGGCTGTTTGTCGCCATCACATACGACGGCACAAACGCATCGATGTACTATGGCACGGCTTCGGCTTCCGCCCAAGTGCTGGCCACGGCTTCGAGTCCTGGCCGGTCGATCAACTTGGGCGGCAGCGCCACGCTGTCGATCGGCAATCGCCACTCGTCCACGGCAAACCAGCGCGGATTTGACGGCTGGATCAATGACTTTCGCATTTACTCGGGTGGTGTGCCGACGGCGGCCCTTGTTGAAAGCATTCGAACCTCGGCGGTGGGAAGTTCGCTGGTCATCAGCGGCGTCTATCCGGACGGCTCCTCACTCATGCAGGATACGAATACCTTGACGTTCAACGTTAGCTCATCATCCTCTACCATCACCAACGTGGACGTGGTGCTGAACGGCATTGACGTTTCCTCGCGTCTGGTAACTTCGGGGTCGGCAACCAACCTGAGCGTGAGCTATACCGGCCTGACTCCGAACGTGCCGGTGAACACCGCAGTGATCACGGCTTGGGCCGATGGCTTCACCAATGCGGTGACCACGACGTTCGACACGTTCAGCGCGACCAACTTCATCGTTGAGGCGGAGGAGTTCGATTTCAACGGCGGGCAGTTCATTGACAATCCCGATTACACCGACGGCAATCCGCCGGACACCAATAGTTATTACGGTCTCGATAGCGTGGAGGGAATTGACACGCACAAAAGCAAAAACAGCGGCACAGCGACGGGCTGTTACCGCGCCGGGCAGGGAGATGGCACGAGAACGCAGACCGGTGTTGCCAGTGGCGAGCAATCTTGGCCGAAGTTCGCAAATCTGGTGGACGCCTCCGGCAATGCCATCGTCGGGCACATCGTGGGCGACTGGGCGGCCGGCGAATGGCAGAATTACACCAAGACGTTTCCGGCGGGAAAATACAATGTTTACGCGCGGGTTTCCGCGTCGGGAAACGCGATTATTACGCTGGCCCAAGTAATCAGCGGGCAGGGCACCACCAGTCAGACAACCACCAACTTGGGCACTTTCACCTTTACGGACACGACCTACAGCCTCTATATGTACGCTCCGCTGATCGACAGTCTTGGAAATCTGGCGGTGGTGAACCTGTCCGGTGTCAACACGGTGCGGGCCACCACCAGTGGCGATGCCAACGCGGACTTCTACATGTTCGTGCCGGCCAACACCAACCTTCCGGTGGTCAGCAACGCCTATCCAGACGGGCAGTACTTGTTTGAACCCACCAACAGGCTGGTGTTCACCGTTTCCTCCCCGGTCACAACCATCGCCACGAGCAACATTCAGCTCACGTTGAATGGCACCAATGTCTCCTCGCAGTTGGCGTTTAGCGGCGGCCCTTCCACTTGGAATGTGAGCTACCCCGGACTGCAAGAGAACCAGACTTACAGCATGAAGATCAGCGTGGTGGACAACTTGGGCAACCCGATTCACGACTCGACCACCATCGACACATGGAACCCGGTCCTGCAGGTCGAGGCGGAAGACTTCGATTTTAGCAGCGGCCAGTTTATTGATAACCCCGTCCCGACCACCGGGGCGGAATCAGACAGCTATTACGATATGGTGGGCTCGATGGGGGTTGACGAGTTCAATCAAAACGCCGCACCGCCATACGCCGGGGCCAGCGCGTACAACTATCGGCCGTACGATCCCGTGGCCACACCTCCAGTAATGGACACTACCCGGCGGCAGTTTGTCAACGGCGCTCTGGACTACTTCGTGGGCGACCTGAACCACAATTACTGGCAAAATTACACGCGGACCTGGCCGGCGGGAACGTACAACATTTATGGCCGCATGGCTTCAGGCGCCAACAACGGGAATTATCACGAAACTTGGCAAACGGTCATTGCCGGCTGGGGAACGACGAGCCAGTTGACGCGCAACGTCGGCACGTTCACGATTCCGACCACTAATGGTTATTCCGCGTATATGTATGTGCCGCTTATAGACCAGTTCGGCAACTACGCGCAGGTGACGATGGGTGGTACGAACACGTATCGGGCACTGGAGTTGACCGATTCCGGCACCTCCGGCCTGAACATAAACTTTTACATGTTGGTCAATCCGCGAACTGACCGGCCGCGCATTGATAATGTGTATCCCGACGGATCAACGCTCCAGCAGGGAATCGGGGCACTGACCTTTTCGGCCAGCAGTCCGACGTACGGCTTGAACACGACGAATATCCAGGTGGTTTTAAATGGAACCAATGTTTCGTCCCTTCTCACCTTTACAGGTTCATCCACCAACTGGAGCGTGAGTTATCCCGAGCTGATACCCAACCAGTCTTACACCGCGGTAATCACCATCACCGACGCGGATGGTCAGGTCCACAGCACAACGGTGGCGTTTGATACTTTCAGTGCGACCAACTTCACTTGGGAGGCGGAAGACTGGGACTTCGACCCGAATAACAGCCCTGTGTCGAACGGCACCGGCCTGCGTTTCATCGACAATCCTGTTCCGACCTCCGAGCCAGCGACGAACAGCTACCTGTGGCAGGTCGGCGACTGGGACATTGATGAGTCGTCCCTTTTTGGGACGGTTGTGGGCACCTATGTGTATCGTCCGTCGGACCTTGTTTCCACGGAAGTCACCAGCGATACGTTGCGCGCAAAGTATCTCAACGCACAACTGCAGAGTGACGATCCCGGCATTCATGACTACGACGTTGACTATTACGTCAATGGCGGTTGGATCAACTATACGCGGACTTTCCCCGCGGGCCAGTATTACGTTTATGCGCGCTTATCCGCCGGACATGGCGCATTCAACCTCACCTGCTCGGAGGTGAAGGGCGGCGCAGGCACCACCGGCCAGACAGTGCAGCAACTGGGCAATTTTATTGGGACGGGCAATAGTTTCAATACATGGCAGTACGTGCCGATGATCAATACCAACACCGGTTTCATAGAGCAGGTGACGTTAAATGGCGTTGAAACACTCCAGATGACGGGTGACAACAACGAGAACGCCAACTTTTACATGCTCGTACCCGTGCCACAGGAGAACCTCACGGCTGCGTTGGATGGAGACAACATCATCCTATCCTTCCCTGCGGCGGTCGGCTTCAACTATTCAGTCCAGTATAAGAACAACTTGAGCGATCCGGCGTGGACACAACTCGGATCAACGGTGGCGGGCAACGGAACGACATGCGCCGTTTCGGACCCAGCGACTAAGGGCCATCGTTTTTATCGGTTGAATTATCAATAGCAGGCGGGAGAATGCGGTTGCCGCCGAGGGTAACGGCGGCGGCGGCCGGCGTTCATTTTAAAGTTATGAAAAAAAAGTCGTCAGTAGAATCAACCGGACTGTGTCGTTGCCGGCGGGGTTTCACCCTCATCGAACTCCTCGTGGTCATTGCGATTATAGCCATCCTCGCGGCCATGTTACTCCCGGCCCTGGCCAATGCCAAGGAACGCGCTGCTCGCGCCAGGTGCATGAGCAACCTGCGCCAATTGTCGATCAGCATGACTGTTTATGCCGGAGATAATCTGGATTACGTTATTCCAGCCAAGCCTGTCAATAACGATAATCCGCCTACTCCGCCATTTGTGCAATTCGCCATCAATGCTGTCAATACGAACGCGGTTAAATCGGCAGGCGTTCCACTTCAAACCAACAGTCCCAGTGTCTGGTGCTGTCCCAACATTCCCGGATTGCCCTATCCCGATCCCAATAATGATCAATGGGTTATTGGTTGTCAGTATTTCGGCGGGATAAGTGAATGGTCACCCAACGATGACCTTGGACTCATACCAGGAACCCATAGTCCCGTCCAGCTCGCAAAATCTCAGCCGTATTGGTGCCTGGCGGCTGATTTGGTAGCCAAGATTAATGGCACTTGGGGCGGTATCGACACCGACCTGCCCGCCGGTTGTCAGGCTTCCTGCAAGTATATCCCGCAGCATAAAGCCGGCAACCATCCCTATCCTGAGGGCGGCAATGAAGTGTTCGTAGATGGTTCGGCCAAATTCTGTCAAGTTCAGACAATGTACCAATTCACGACTTGGGGCGCCTCCTCTCGGCAGTTTTGGTTTTATCAGAGTCTGGCCGACATAACAACCCCCTCTGTCCTCCTGCATATCAACACTCTCAAGTGGCAAACCAGCGATCAGTAAAAATCGCGGTAATTCTACGCTCTCATCTGATCAGTGGCGCACTTCAGACCTTATATCATAACTTATGACGCGAAGGCAAAGAGTTGGGTGTTTGTTTAGCCGGGGAATGACCGCGACCGTATTGATTATTCTTAGTGTCGCAATAGCTGGTTCCACACGGGCAGAGGAGCCGTTCAACCCGCGAGACTACTATGACTGGAAAATCTGCATGTGCTATCACCCGAAATATATGTGGGTTCGGGGCTGCCAAGTGCCATCGGAAACCAAGGGACGATATTATGATTGGGAAATATTCAATACGCCGTTTGTCACCCATGTCGAATTCCCTAACACCCTATTGCACTGAGGACCAAGTGGTTGAAAATATAGTTTCAAGCTGGCGGATGACGGTAAATCTTGGTACGGCTGTGGGTTTTATGTTTTTCATGAACTGCCATGTGGCCGGTTTTCATCAAATTTCCAACCCTTTTTTTGAATTCCTGTGGGATGGTAGTGAATTATGCGCAAAAATATATTCGTAAATCTGTTTGTTGCCGGTCTTTTGATTGGCGGAACCGGCCTTCGCGCCAAGGACTGCGATGCTCGCGCTCGCGAACTGGTCGGTAAGATGACATTGCCGGAGAAAATCAAGGAACTTCACGGGATTCGGGACGCCAGGCATTTCCGGTATGTTCCCCCAATTCCGCGGCTGGGCATTCCCGCTTTGCATGTTGCCAACGGTCCGGCCGGGGTCGGTCCGGCCGGTGACAAGCCGCAGAAGCCCGCGACGGCCCTGCCCGCGCCGATTTCGCTGGCGGCGAGCTGGGATGTCGCGCTGGCAAAACGCTATGGCGTCATCATCGGCAGGGAAGGGAAGGATTTGGACGAGGATTTGCTTGAAAGTCCCGACATCAACATTGCGCGCGTGCCTCAAAACGGCCGCACGTTTGAAGCCTTTGGCGAAGACCCTTGCTTAGTCGCGCAAATGGGAGTGGCCGAGATTTGCGGCATTCAGAGCGAAGGCGTCATTGCCAATGTCAAGCATTACGCCGCCAATAATCAGGAAACCAGCCGCTCCAAGGTCAACACAATCGTTGACGAACGCACCCTGCGCGAGATTTATCTCCCCGCCTTTGAAGCCGCCGTAAGGGAAGGCCGCGTCGCGTCTTTGATGGGCGCCTACAATAAAGTCAACGGCGCTTACTGCTGTGAGAATGCCGGACTATTGGAGCAGATACTCAAAGAGAATTGGGGCTTCAAAGGGTTTGTCACTTCGGATTTTGGGGCGGTTCACAGCACCGCTCCCTCCGCGCTGGCCGGATTGGACTTGGAAATGCCGACCGGAAAATACTTTGGCAGCAACCTGGAGGCGGCGGTTGAATCCGGCCGGGTGCCCATGTCTGTCATAGACGACAAGCTAATCCGGCGTTTCCGAACCATGATGGAGTTCGGGTTTTTTGATCATGCTCCAAAATCAAAACCAATTCCCGTTCACAAAGACGGCGTTGAAGCGAGGCTTCTCGCCGAAGAGGGAATGGTTTTGCTTAAAAACGCCGGGAATGAATTGCCTCTCGATCCAAAAAGTCTGCGCCGCATCGCTGTCATTGGACCCTTTGCCGCCAAAGCCGCAACCGGCGGTGGCGGCAGTTCCCAGGTGGCGCCGCTTTATACAGTCGCTCCCGTGGATGGCATCCAGCAACGTGTTGGTCCGAAGGCCAAAGTCGCTTTTGCAGATGGCAAAGATGTGCCGGAAGCCGTTGCCCTCGCCAGAGCTTCCGACGTGGCGGTTGTCATGGTGGGAGACGGGGAGACTGAGGGACGGGATCATTCCCTGGCGCTGAGCGGGAATCAGGATGCGTTGGTCGAAGCGGTGGCGGCGGCAAATCCGCGCACGGTGGTGGTGCTCAAAACCGGCTCGCCGGTATTGATGCCGTGGGTGGACAAAGTGCCCGCCATTTTGGAAGCTTGGTATCCGGGGGAAGAGGATGGCTGTGCCGTCGCCGCGGTTCTATGCGGAGACGTCAATCCTTCGGGGAAACTGCCCATTACTTTTCCCCGGTGTCTGGCCGACCTTGCGGCCAACACGCCTGAAAAATATCCGGGCACTAACAACGTGGTGCGTTATTCGGAAGGGGTTTTTGTGGGCTATCGCCATTTCGACGCCGAAAACATCGAGCCGCTTTTCCCGTTTGGCCACGGTTTATCCTACACCGCCTTCGCCTATAAAAATTTGTCCGTCAGCTCCAAAAACCTTTCTGCCGGCTCCCAATCCGGGGGAACGCTGGCAATTGACTTTGAGGTTGCCAATACCGGCAAAAAGTCCGGCAAGGAGGTGGCGCAGGTTTATGTTGGATTTCCTTCCACGTCCGCCATACCGCAACCGCCAAAGCAGTTGAAAGGTTTTGAAAAAGTCGCCTTGCGGCCAGGCCAGACCCGTCGCGTTCATTTGACGATGGACGCCCGTTCATTCTCCTATTGGGACATCAATTCTCATGATTGGAAAATCCTGCCGGGAACCTATCACATCATGATCGGATCATCTTCACGCGCCATTCAACTGCAAGCCAGTTTGCAGGTCAACTGCCGTGAAACCCATTGACCGCCGCACCCCGAAAATCCCATGCTAACCTCCGTGCCGCCCACGCTCAAGGCTGCCGTTCCAGACGCCGCGCCCCCGGTCGCGGCCGGCAGCGGCAATTACCGCTGGTTCATCTGCGCCCTGCTCTTTTTCGCCACCACCATTAATTATGTTGATAGGCAGGTGCTGTCCCTGTTGAAGGGAACGCTGGACCAGGAGTTTCACTGGACGAACGAGGAATTCGGCATGGTCAACG
>CAZLEE010000106.1:0-14501 GCA_964558455.1 uncultured Verrucomicrobiota bacterium
CCACCAAAGTGGTCTTGCCGTGGTCAACATGGGCGATAATAGCGATGTTGCGAATATGATCCATCTAGAGTCTCTAACGAGAACGCGAAATATGCCTTGGTTTTTGAAAAGGTCAAGTTTTCTTTTAAATTAGTTATTCGTGAAACAGGCTTCGCCTTTGCGCCCCTTTAGGTGTATGGTGTTTCCTTGTTGATATTTTGTTGATTAATTCACATGACTCCAAAGCTATTTTCCGAGTTCGGGCTGTCGCCTGAAATGTTAAAAGCCATCAGCCAGCTCGGCTTCGAGCAGGCCGCGCCCATTCAGGCCGAGGCCATCCCGCTGATGATGCAGGGTTTTGACGTGGTCGGCCAATCCCAGACCGGCTCGGGCAAAACGGCCGCCTTCGCCGTGCCCGCCATTGAAAAGGTTGATGCCGCCTTGCGCGCCGTCCAGGTTCTGATTCTCTGCCCCACCCGCGAACTGGCCATCCAGGTTTCGGAGGAGGTGCATAAGCTCGCCCTCTTCAAGCGCGGCATCCATGTCCTGCCGGTTTACGGCGGCCAATCCTATGACCGCCAATTAACCGGCCTCCGACAAGGCGCCCAAATCGTCATCGGCACCCCCGGCCGCGTCATGGACCATATGCGGCGCGGCACGCTCAAGCTTGCCTCGATCAAAATCGTTATTCTTGACGAGGTTGATGTCATGCTCAACATGGGGTTCCGCGACGACATTGAACAAATCCTCCAAACCACGCCCCAGCAGCGGCAGACCGTTTTCTTTTCCGCCACCATCCCGCGCCCCATCCAGCAGTTGATTGAAAAATATTCCCACACCCCGCGCCAGGTGCGCATCGAGCAGAAGGCCCTGACCGTCCCGACGGTCGAGCAGGTTTATTACGAGGTGGACCGCCGTTACAAAGTCGATTTGCTCACCCGCCTCATCGACCTGCACGACCTCAAGCTGGGCATCATTTTCTGCAATACCAAACGCATGGTCGATGACCTGGTTGATCATCTCCACATGCAGGGCTATTCCGCCGACCGCCTGCACGGGGACATGACCCAGATGATGCGCGACCGCGTCATGCAGAAATTCCGCCGCAAAGCCGGCCTCGATTTTCTTGTCGCCACCGATGTCGCCGCGCGCGGTATTGACGTGGACGACGTGGAGGTGGTCTTCAACTACGATCTCCCCTACGACGGCGAGGATTACGTGCATCGCATCGGGCGAACCGGGCGCAAGGGGCGTAGTGGCCGCGCCATTTCGTTCGCGTCCGGCCGTGAAGTTTTTCAAATCCGCAACATTGAGCGCTATATCAACATGCGTATCCAGCGCGGACGTCTGCCCACCGCCGATGAAGTGGAAGAGGCGCGCGCCCTTGTCTTTTTGGACAAACTCCGCGTCACGCTCAAGGATGGCAAATTCAAGCGTCATGACCACTTGGTCGAACGCCTGCTCGAAGAAGGCTTTTCTTCCACCGATATCGCGTCGGCCCTTATTCATCATTTGCAAGGCGGCGACGCCACGCCCTCCAGACAGGACAAGCCGGGGACGCGTCAGGACGACAGACCACGCGATGACCGTCCGTCGCGCCCGGTAAGGGCTGAATCCAGGCCCGTCCCGGCGTCACAATGGTCACAGCGCCGCGAGGATCGCCCGCCCGCCCGCCCCGCCACCGCGTCCGTGACGCCAGTGGCCAAGCCCGTTGCAGCCAAGGAACCGGTCAAGCCCATTGCAGCCAAGGAACCGGCCAAGCCTGTTGCAGCCAAGGAACCGGCCAAGCCTGTTGCAGCCAAGGAACCGGCCAAGCCCGTTGCAGCCAAGGAACCGGCCAAGCCCGTTGCAGCCAAAGAACCGGCCAAGCTCATTGTAGCCAAGGAAACGGCCACGCCTGTTGCTGCCAAGGAGCCAGCCAAGTCCGTTGTGGCCAAAGAACCGGCCAAGCCTTTTCCGGCCAAACCCAAAAAGACCGGAACCGGTGCCCAACCGTTCCAAAAACGGCTTTGGATGAACATTGGCGAAGAGATGGGCGTTGTGGCCATCGACATTGTCAATACCATTTCCGGGCTGACCGGTCTTCCTGCCGACATTGTCGGCACGGTGGATATTCGCGGACGGCATCTTTTTGTGGATGTTGAGGCCGACCACGCCAACAGCATCATCGCCAAGCTCAACCGCACCGAGATCAAGGGACACAAGATCAAGATCAAGGCGGCCTGATCCGGGCGGTTGTCTTCTTTTCGTCACATGATGGTTGCGGGATTTTAACCGCAGCCCTCTTGTCGTCGTCGCGCGCGACGCGGATCATTTTGGCGTGCGATTGATTAAATATTTATTGACGTTTCTGGCGGTGGTATTCATGGGGGCGGAGACTTGGGCGGCGGGCCGCGCCACCCATGTGGTTCTGATGGTTTGGGACGGAATGAGACCGGATTTTGTCTCCGACGAAACCACGCCAACCCTCGCCGCCATGGCCCGGCAGGGAGTGATCTTTCTGCATCATCATCCGGCGTATCCGAGCATGACGGAGGTCAACGCCACCGCGCTGGCGACGGGCGTTTATCCGCAGGAAAGCGGCATCATTGGCAATTCGGAATATCGTCCCGGCATAGACCCGTTAAAGCCCTCGGCCATGGACGCGCTGGACGTGGTGCGCCAGGGCGATGAGTTGACCGGGAAACATTACCTGGCCTTCCCCACCGTCGTGGAAATCCTGCAGGACCACGGCTTGCGCACGGCGGTGGCGGGGAGCAAACCGGTCGCGCTCCTGTATGATCGCGCCCCGCGCGCGCCGGATTCCCCCGGCGTGGATTTGTTTGCTGAAAGCATCCTTCCCGCAGGGCTGGGCCAATCCCTCACCAATTTGACCGGCAAATGCCCCCCATTCTGGCACAACAAAATCAAGCGGGACGAATGGACCGCGCGCGCCCTGACCGGTTTTTTCTGGCAGGATGAAATTCCGGCCTTTTCCGTGCTCTGGATGGCCGAGCCGGACTTTTCCCAACATAAAACCGGCCCCGGATCAAAGGCATCGCTCGCCGCCATCAAAAGTTCCGACCGCAATCTGGCCCGGATGCTTGACACACTCAGGGAAAAGAACGCGCTGGATTCAACCGATGTCATTGTAGTTTCCGATCATGGATTTTCCACCATCATTGAGGGCATTAAAATCCCAGCCGAGCTGAAGGCGCGCGGCTTTCGCGCCTACACGAAATTTCCCGGGGGAAACAGAAAAAACGGGGACATCATGGTGGTCGGGAACGGCGGCGAAGTGGCCTGCTATGTGACAGGGCACGATCCTGAAGTGATTACGCAACTCGTCCACTTTTTCCAGAGCCGGCCCTATGTCGGCGTGGTTTTCAGCCAGAAGCCGGTGGAGGGAACTTTCCCGCTGACGGCGGTAAAAATCGATTCCGCCTACGCCCCGGATGTGGCCATTTCTATGCGCTGGACGCCGGCGCAAAGCAAGTATGGCGCACCCGGCATGATTTTTAGCGACGGGGGCGCGCTGGGCGCGGGCGACGGCCAGCACGCCACCCTCAGCGCGACCGACATGCATAACATGTGCGTTGCCTTTGGACCCGATTTTGTCAAAGGCATGAGCGATTCCCTGCCCACGGGCAACGTGGACATTGCTCCCACCATCCTCTGGTTGCTTGGCGTTGAGCCAAAAGAAAAAATGTCCGGCCGCATCCTGAGCGAGGCCCTGACGCAGGCTGGGCCGGAAGTCAAGGCCAGCGCCCCGCAACATCGCGAGGCGGCATGGAAGGGCCGGAATTTCGTCTGGCAGCAATATCTAGACACATCGGAAGTCAACGGCGTGGTTTACCTCGACCAAGGCAACGGCGCGCAAATCCACCGCTGACCGCCCGGCGACAAGGGTGGTTGCGCGTTTATTTTTGGCGAGCGACTTTGGTGTTGCCACGCCGGGGCGTTTATTCCACGGCGAGCGTGATGGGGGCGGCTCTGGCGACTAATGTCCCAAAAGTGTGCTAATATGTCCTAAAATGGGATAGAAAAACGCCGTACGCCCGCTAGAATGGGCAGCGCGGTGGGTTAGCTTAACCAACGAAAGGGCCTTCAAAATGAGAAGTAAATATTTGATTTTATCGGTCGTCGCGCTGGCCGGTCTTCTCCAGCAAAGCAAAGCTTCAATTAATTTAGGTTCGGCGGACAGCTTTGCGGTCATGGGGGCGTCAACGGTGACGAGCACTGGCGAAACCGTTCTCAACGGGAATTTGGGGCTTTATGCCGGCACTTCGATCACTGGCTTTCCTCCGGGAATCGTGAATGGAACGATACACGATACCGACACGGTTGCGGGCCAGGCTCAGGCCGATGCCCTGACTGCATACAACAATCTGGCAGGTGCAACGAGCACTGAAAACTTGAGCGGTCAGGATCTGGGGGGGAAGACGCTTCTCCCGGGAGTTTATACTTTCAACTCGTCAGCCCAACTGACGGGAGCACTCACGTTGAGCGGGGCTGGCGACTACATTTTCCAGATTAACAGCACACTCACGACTGCCAGCGCTTCGTCTATCATCCTGGAAAGCGGGGCTTTAGCCAGCGATGTGTTTTGGCAAGTCGGTTCCTCCGCCACTCTCGGAACGACCACGTCATTTTATGGCAGTATCCTGGCTGAAGCCAGCATCAGCTTGGATGACGGGGCGAATATTTTGTCGGGCAGAGCCTTGGCTCTAACCGGTGCCGTGACGCTGATTGATAACGACATCAACGTTCCCTCCGCCGTGACGTCCGTGCCGGAGCCGGCCACGCTGATTTCAGGCGTCATGCTGCTGCTGCCGTTTGGCGCAAAATTGCGCTCCATGATGCGCCGCAACCAAAGCGCATAGAGGATAAAAAGGTCGTTCACCGATCATTCATTGTCATTGCAGGCCGGGTCGCAAGCCCGGCCTGTTTTGTATACCTGTTGGGTTATTTCTGAATCAAAAATTGCCTATTCCCCCGCCTTGTGGCAGAGTCACCCGTCCATCTGATTGCTCGTTAGAAAGTGCAAGTGAAGAAAGTCACCATACCGGCGCTGTGCCTCTGGTTCGCCGCTTTTGTCTGCAGCGCCTTGACGATTAGTCCGTCAGCCCGCGTCCAGCGTGCGGGGGATCATCTGGCTTTTCTGGCTTCGCCCAACGGCGTGTCCGTTTCCGCCTGGCAGTGGCAGTTTGACGGTACCAATCTGGCCGGCCAGACTTCGAGCAATCTTAGTTTGACTAATATCCAGTTGTCCAACGCCGGGACTTATTCCGTTATCGCCACGCCAGTTTCCGGCTCCAATCTCATTGCCACCGCCACCTTGTCGGTCTCCAGCGCATTTCTGCCCCTGGCTTCCTCCAATCTGGTCGTCACCCGGATTGGCGACGGCCTTCAGTCGCTCAACACCAATTCGGGCAACACGCTTTACCTCGATCAATTCAGCACCAATGGCAGTTATGTCAGCACGGTCATGATACCCGATTCCGGCACATCGGCCTTGATTGTTGAAGGCAGCGGCTCGGCGTTCGGGCTGGCGGGCAGCGACCTGGCGCTCTCGCTCAATCAGCAATATCTCAATTTTGCCGGATACAACCAATCGTTGCCCAACAGCGGCGTGACTTTTACCGGCTCCTCCATTCCGCGCGCCGTCGGGGCGGTGGATGGTTTTGGTGTTTACACGCTTTGCCTGACCAACACCGGACTTTACAACGGCAGCGCGGGACAAATCCGCGCCGCGGTTTCCGTTGACGGGGACGTCAATACTTTTTGGACGTCCGGTATCGCCAGCGCCGCCACCACTGCGATCAAGATTCTTACGCCCAGCCAGGGCGCCACCGGCATTCTGTCGTGCAATGCTGGCAATGACCCTCGCGCCTTGGTTGTTTTTGGCGGCAATCTTTGGGTGTCCAGCGGCAATAACAACGCCAGCCAGGCGCAAGGGCTTTATTGCTTCAGCGGTTTGCCTTCCGGTTCGCCCTCCACCACCGCCGCCCTGAATGTCTCCACCGGCTCCGGCAGCGATCCCAACGACTTCGCCTTCAGCCCCGATGGTTTGACTGTGTATATTGCGGATGACGACAACTTCACCGCCTCGTCAGGAGCGGGCGGTGTCGAACGCTGGGATTACAACGGCAGCAATTGGGTGTTTAACTACACCCTCAGCACCGGCGCGGGCAATTGGGGGGCGCGCGGGTTGACGGTTGATTTCAGCCGGTTTTCCGGCGGCGGCCCGGCTTCGTCCGGTGCCGTGGTCTATGCCACCACCGCCGAATCATCAACCAACCGGCTGATTCAGATTATTGACGTTTCGGGCGCCGGCTCGACTGCCACCGTCCTGGCCGCCGCCGGTGGGAATCAACTTTTCAGAGTCGTGAAGTTTGGTCCCGTATCCTCTCCCCCTTCCGCCGGGGAATCAGACATGGACGACCTTAGTGTAAAAAGTTACGGAGCCAAAGGCGATGGCGTGACCGACGATACCGCCGCCTTCAAAAACGCGCTGGCGGCCGGTCAATTCCATAACGGCGTCTATGTTCCGATGGGGAAATATGTCATCTCGTCGTCGCTGACCTTGAGCGTTGAGGAAATGGTTGGACGATTAGCCGGCGGCTGGCCGGCGGATACCATGCCCATGCCAACGCTGCTGCTGCGGGTGACATCCGGGCCTGGTTTGATTATGAATGCCGGCGCCAGTTTGCATGGCATCGCCCTTCTTTACGATCAAGCCGTTCCCACTTCCAGCAATGCTCCCGCCATCAGTTTGCGCGGCAATGGCGTCTCCCTTTCCAGTGTTCGCATCCAAAACCCGTACGACGGCATCAACACTTACAGCACATCCACCCCCGGCCGCCCCCGCTTTTCTGATATTTACATCGTTTCCCCCGTGCACATGGGCTTGGAAGTCAGTCGCTCCTACGATTACAATCAATTTCACCACATCGAAGTCCGATGTCCCAACGCCATGTCCGCCGGCGCGGCTTTTGTTTTGGATCGGATGGACGAGGGCAGTTATACCGGCCTGCTCGCTTCCAATTGCTTGATCGGCCTTGAATTCGACAACGATCCCTCCGTCAGTCCGGCTGGCGGCAATTTCACCGGCAATCTTATCGGCTGCACCCTGGTTGGTTGCAGTAATTGCATTTCCATCAACGGGCCTCACAAGATAAAAATCACCGGCGGCAGTTTTTCGAGCAGCGGGGCAGGGGCGGTGGTTACCGCCGTCAATGAATTGACCCTTGTGGGCGGCCAATGGCAGACCGCTTCCGGCCCGGCCATCCAGATTTTCAGCGGCACCAATGTGATTGTTCGTTCCAGCATGTTCAGCCGGCCTGCCGCGCTTGCGGCTCCATTGGTGACGGCGGACAATTGTTTCGACTTCACGCTTACCGGCTGCCAGTTTTTGCCCGGCAGCACCGGCCTTCAACTCGGCTCCAACGTCTCCCGCGCCATCGTCGCCGGCGACAGTTTTGAGGATGGCGGCATATCGAATTTGATGACGTCCAGTCTCTTCGTCATCGGCACTAATCTGATCACGGCCAGCGCGCCGTCCGGTCTCGTCGCACTTGCCGGCGCGGGGCAGGTGACGTTGAACTGGGCCGCATCGGTTCAGGCCGCCAATTACAATGTCAAACGTTCCCTGATTTGCGGCGGACCTTATGTCACCCTGGCCAGCCCGTCCGGCACCAACTACACCGACATCGCTGTCAGCAACGGCGTCACTTATTACTACGTCGTCTCCGCTCTCCGGCCCTCCGGCGAAAGCGCGAACTCCGGCGTGGTTTCGGCCACCCCGCAAACGCCGAACCTGACGGTCAGCTTTTCCTCCGGCAGCAATCAGTTGAATCTCGCCTGGCCGGGCTGGGCTTATAATTTGACTTTGTATATGACAACAAACCTGACGCCCCCGCCAAGCTGGCAGCCGGTGACCAATGCGCCGTCCAGCAACAACGGCGTTTTCAATTTGAGCCTGCCCACGACCAACAATGCCGGGGAATTTTTCCAATTGGGGCCGCCCTGATCGAATGATTATGAACACATTTCTAAAATCCCCCGTCCTTTTTGCGGTGATGTCATTCATCGCTCCGACGCTGCTTTGCGCCCAGACCGTGATCAACGATATCAGTGTCAAAGCCTGCGGCGCCCTCGGCAACGGCACCAATGACGACACGGCGGCCTTTCAAGCCGCCATCGCCGCCGCCCAGGCTTCCCAGACCAACAACGGCATCTACGTGCCATCGGGCAAATATGTCATCTCCGCTTCGCTGACCCTCTACCAAATGGAGATGATCGGGAAATTCGCCGGCGGCTGGCCGGCGGACACCATGCCCATGCCCACGTTGCTGATCCGGCACTACAACGAACCGGCCATCATCATGCAAGACGGCGCCAGCATTCATGGCATTGCCGTGGAATATGACCAGGGTTCGCCCGCCAGCTCCGTCGCCCCGGCCGTCAGCCTGCAAGGCGAGGGGGTGACTCTTTCCAGCTTTCGCATCGAGTATCCTTACGATGGAATCAGCACCCCAAGCACATCGACCCCGAACCGCGCCCGTCTCAGCGATATTTTTATCGTGGGTCCCGTCCACATGGGCGTGCAAATCAGCAAAGTCTATGACTTCGTGCAATGTCACCACATCGAAGTCTGGTGTCCCACCACTTTCTCGACCGGACCGGGCTACAGTTTCGGCATGATCAACGGCGGTTCGTTCAACGGCCTGACCGCCTTTCAATGCACCCCCGCCTTTCAAATCAGCACCGATACCAATGCGGGCGGCGGCAATTTCACCGGCGATCTTGTGGATTGCAGCGCCGACGCCAGCACCACCGGCATCAATATTGCCGGCGATCATCAAATCAAGGTGACGGCCGGGGATTGGGACTGTGAAAACTACGGGGTCATCATCAACGGCACCAACGCCCGGGTTACGATTGTGGGCGGGAAATGGCATGCCAACAGCGCCCAATGCATCCAGGCTCCCCTGGCCAAAAACGTGATCGTATCCGGCTGCATGTTCTACCAATCCGTCAACGAGCCAAACCCGCTTGTCTGGATAACCAGTTGCACCACCGCCACCGTGGACAGTTGCCAATTCCTGACCGGCAACGGCCTGCAACTGGACAGCCAGGTGCAGCGCGCGGTCATCACCGGCAACAGCTTTGAATCCGGCGTCATTGTCAATAACATGACATCCACCAACAAAATCGTTGCCAACAATCTAATGCCCTGATTCCCCGTCACGCCCGGTCCGGCGCGGCGAATTCATCGGCATGATAGGAACTGCGCACCATCGGGCCGCTGGCGACATGCACGAAACCCATTTGTTCCGCCGCCGTTTTGTAACGGGCAAAATTCGCGGGTGAAATGTATTCCACCACCGGCAAATGCCGCAGGGTCGGCTGGAGATACTGGCCCAAAGTCAGGATGTCGCACCCCGCTCCGCGCAAGTCCCGCAACGCCTGCAGTAATTCCTCCTCCGTTTCGCCCAAGCCCAGCATCATGCCGGATTTGGTGTAAAGGGAATCGCCGCTCCGGGACTTTACTTTTCCCAGAACGCGCAGGGAACGTTCGTAAGTGGCGCGATGCCGCACACTGGGGGTCAGGCGCCGCACGGTTTCCAGATTGTGATTATAAATGTGCGGACGGCCCGCCAGCACCACGTCGATGGATTCGTCCCGATCCAGGAAATCCGGCACCAAAACTTCAATAACCGTCGCGGGATTCAACTCGCGCACTTTCCCAATCGTCTGCCGGAAATGTTCCGCGCCGCCGTCGGCCAGATCGTCGCGCGCCACGGCGGTGATGACAACGTGTTTGAGTTTCATGCGGAGGGTGGCTTCGGCCACCCGGGCCGGCTCGCCAGCATCCAAGGGCAGCGGTTTGGCTGTTTTCACCGCGCAAAAGCCGCAAGCCCGCGTGCAATTTTCGCCCGCGATCATGAAAGCGGCCGTGCTTTTGCTCCAACATTCCCAATGGTTCGGGCATTTCGCGCTTTCGCAAACGGTGTGCAGTTTCAGTTCGCCCAGCAGGGTGCGGGTTGCTCCGAAACCGGTCGAAACCGGCAATTGGAAACGCAGCCATTCGGGCAGACGCGGCCGCGGTGCGGTCATGGGGTCAACTGTGTTCATTCAAATTGCTTCCAGAATTCTGCCAATTGCTCCACGCCAAAGTCAGCCAGAATATGCCCGTCCACGTCGATGACCGGAGCCATGCTCTGGCCGGTCAACTGCCGCATTTCCTGGTCCGCCGCGCCATCCGCGATGACATCAAGCTTTTGGTATGGAATGTTCCGGTCGTCGAGCCATTGCATGGCCTGGATACACCACCCGCAATAGGGTTTGATGAACAACCGGACGGATTTTATTTTCGGCGCAGCCACGATTTCTTTATAGCACAAGAGGCCGCGCTTGTCGCCGGGGAAAAATCCGCGTCCGGCGGGAAGGGCGGATCACGCGGGAAGGCTGCACAGTTCCCTGGCTCTGCCCTGTTTTAGAATCGAATCGAGGGTTTTGAGAAGAATATCGACGGAGTAAGGTTTGGCTAAAAATGTTTCGACGCCGAGCGCTTCCAGTTCCTGGGCGCGCGGACTTCCGGTCTGTTCGCCTCCGAGACCGCTGGAAGCGATGACATGGAGGCGGGGGTACAGTTTGCGCAGCGCCCGGATCATTTCCACGCCGTCCATTTCCGGCATCATGATGTCGGTGACGATGAGGCTGATTTCAGCCCCGTTGCGTTTCATGACCGCGAGGGCTTCCATGCCGTTTTTTGCGATCAAGACGCGATAATTCCGGCTTTCCAGAAGGGCCTTCATGCCGGAAATGATTTCCGGCTCGTCGTCAACAATCAAAACAGCTTCACCTTTGCCGCCGGGCAGGGGCGGCGGCTCGAAGGGAATGATGTTTTTGACGACTTCGGATGAGGCGGGCAGGAGGACGCGGAAGGAGGTTCCCTTGTGCAATTCAGATTCCACCATGATGGCGCCGTGATGGCTTTTGACGATGCCCAAAACGGTGGATAGTCCAAGGCCGGTACCTTTGCCGACTCCCTTGGTGGTGAAAAATGGATCAAAAATCCGTTCCCGATCCTCCGCGCCAATGCCGCAGCCCGTGTCGGAAACTTGCAGGAGAACGTAGGGACCCGGTTGGACGGGAGCGGGCAGGGCGGGCCGGGATTCGGCCAGGGTGATGTTCCGGGCGCGCACGGTGAGTGTGCCGCCTTTGCTCATGGCGTCGCGGGCGTTGACACAGAGGTTGAGAACGATCTGGTAAACTTGCGTCCGGTCGCCGATCACGGTCCACAGCCCTTCGTCAACATGGGAGTGGACGACGATGTCCTTGGGGAAAGTTTGTCCGATGATGCGGACGACTTCATTGACGACTTCACCGGCTTGGAGGGCAGCCCGTTCGCCGTTCATGCCGCGGCCGAAAGTGAGCACTTGCTGGATGATGCCCGCGCCGCGCTTAACGCTGACCTCGATGCGGCTGATGGCCTTTTCCTGTTCCTCCTGGCTCAGGCCCCAGCGCAATGTGCCGGCGGAAATGAGTATGGGCGCCAGGATGTTGTTCAGGTCGTGGGCCATGCCGGTGGCAAGGGTGCCGATGCCTTCCATGCGTTGGGCGCGAAGGAACTGGGCCTCGAGTTTTTTCCTTTCGGTAATATCGTTGGCCAGGACCAATCTGGCTTCCTTTCCGTCAAATATGATAAAGCGCGAGCTGATTTCAGCCGAGATGATGCTGCCGTCCTTTTTGCGGTGTTTGACGATGAGGCCGTTGATTGCTTTGCGGACCTCGGGCTCGCTGAATCGCTGGGTCAAATCTGGAATATCTTCCGGGCAATAGAAATTCTTCACGCTCATTCCCAGTATTTCCTGCTCGGAATAGCCATAGTCCCGGACGGCGGCGGCGTTTGCGGCCAAAAAACGGAGCGTCTTGATGTCCACCACCCACATGGGGAGCGGATTCTCGCGGAAAAGCAATTGGTAGCGTTCCTCGCTTTCGCGCAACGCCTCGGTGGCGCGCTGCCGTTCCCAAATCTGGGCCTGGAGATGCTCGTTGGTCTTCTGCAACACCTTGGTGCGCTGCTCCACTTTCGATTCCAACAAACTCACCCTGTTGCGGGATTCGAGCAGCAACCGGTACTTCTCGGTCAATGCCGCCGCAATCTGCATGACTTCCACGCCGTCGAACGGTTTCTTTAAAATAAGGAGCCGGTCGGAATGGGCCAGCTTGGAAAACATTTCGTCCCATGAATAGTCGGAATAAGCGGTGCAGAGGACGATCTGCATGTCGGCATGAACTTTCCAAATCTTTGCCGTCGTTTCCACCCCGTCCCAACCGGGAGGCATGCGCACATCCATGAAAGCCATGGCGTAGGGACGGCCTTCGGCGCAGGCCTTCTCCACCATGGCTAGGGCTTCTTCGCCCTGATAGGCGGAATCAATTTCGTAGGTCGGGGAATGATCAATGGCGGGGGATTCAAAAAGAGCAGCTTCGATGCCTTCCAATTCCTTTCCGCCACTTTCATTGGCACACAATATCTTGCGAAAATCGGAATGGATCGCCCGATTGTCATCGACAATCAGAACGCGATTATTTCGTGTGGCGGTAAATTCGCTCAAATTAACCTCGTACATGCTGCCTGAATGTAGCAAATCACTCCGCTCCGGCAATTACCGAAGCTCGGTATTCAAACATTACACGGGCTGCAACGCTGTGGTTTATTTATCGGCAGAGGGAGCTAAAGGCTTGAGGCGGAAGTGGAATTGGATCGATTTGGCCTGTTTTAATCGTAACCTGCTAAGCCTCAGGAAAATAGATTAAAAATATCGACATGCGGGGATGTCTCAGGGAAAATAATGACGTTAAATATGCCGAATAAACCGAGCGCGCCGCGCAAAAAAAAGACAAGTCAGGGATTGAAGGATTTGGACAATGAAATTCTCTTTCTGGAGGGGCTGGTTCGTCGTGATGAGAATTACATCGAAGCCCTGCAGATTCTCGGCGACGATTACACCCGGCGCGGCCGTTTCGAGGAAGGGTTGAAAATTGACGGGCGTCTTTGCAAATTGCAACCGAACGATGCGCTTGTTCACTACAATCTGGCGTGCAGCTATTCGTTGACCGCCCAACTGGATTTGGCGGCGGCCATCCTGGAAAAAGCCATCAATCTCGGCTATTGCGATTTCAAATGGATGGCGCGGGATCCGGACCTCAAAAAACTGCGCGAGCACGCCGCTTATAAAAAAATCGAGGAAAAAATCCGTCTGACGCAAGTCAAAACCCGCCAGTTGGAATGACAACCCACAGCCTATGAATGTCACTGCCGATGGACGCACTCGCCACTATCGAACTGTCGCCTTCGATGCCACAGAAAATTCCGTCCTGCTGATCGAGCAGAGACTGTTGCCGCATCAATTCAAAATAGTGGCCATGCCCGATTTCCGCGCGACCGCGAAAGCCATCCGGGATATGATCGTCCGCGGCGCCGGCGCCATCGGCGCCACCGCCGCCTACGGCTTGGCCCAGGGCGCGCGCGCCTTTCGCGGCAGCAATTCGCGCCAATTCTCCCGGCACGTCGATGCCGTCCAGCAAACCCTCGCTTCCGCCCGCCCCACCGCCGTCGATCCCGTCAACGCCATGAACACCCTGCGCCAGATCATGCGCCAGGGAAAAACAATCGCGGAACAACAGGCCTTGGCCCTCGCCGCGGCCGAGGAATTTGCCAACGACGATGTCCGGCACTGCGAAGCCATCGGACGGCACGGCGCAAAGCTGATCCGGTCCAACAGCCGCGTCCTGACCCATTGCAACGCGGGCTGGCTTGCTTTTGTTGACATCGGCACCGCCACCGCCCCGCTCTACGCCGCCCAAAAAGCCGGGAAAAAATTTCATGTCTTCTGCGACGAAACCCGCCCCCGTTGTCAGGGCGCAACCCTGACCGCCTGGGAACTTGCCCAACAGAAAATCTCCCACCAAATCATCGCGGACAACGCCGCCGGCCACCTCATGCAGCGGGGAGAAATCGACCTGGTCATTGTCGGCAGCGACCGCACCCTGGGGCGCACCGGCGAGGTCGCCAATAAAATCGGCACCTACACCAAAGCCGTCCTGGCCAAACGCCACGGGATCCCGTTCTACGTGGCCATTCCGCTGTCAACCATTGATTGGAACCTGCGCTCCGGCATGCGGATTCCGATAGAGGAACGCGACCAGAGCGAGGTGTTGGGAGCTTGGGGCGTCCTGCCCCGGGCCAAAAAAGGCGCGGCGGGGACCTACATCCGGATCGCCAATCCGACCAGTGGCGCGCGCAATCCCGGATTTGACGTCACGCCGGCGGAGCTGATCACCGGCATCATCACGCCGGAAGGGATATATCGCCCCGACGAACTCTGGAAAAACCGCAAAAAGCTGGGATGGACGCAATCATAACGGCCAAAATCCGGGCTTGCGCGCCGGGGAAATCGGGATAGCATAACTTCAGGATGGCGGGGTAGCCAAGTGGTAAGGCACGGCTCTGCAAAAGCTGTATGCGT
>CAZLEE010000107.1:0-14459 GCA_964558455.1 uncultured Verrucomicrobiota bacterium
TTGAGCGGTTCACGCTATTTCAAGCCTCCGGCTCTGCCGGAGGTTACTGACTCTGTCCCTTTTTCGGGGAGGATTAAGATTGCGATTATGATTAGGAGCGGAGAAGATGACTATGCTGGCGCGGGGGCGGGGGTGCCGTATCCGGGCAACTTGGGCGGCAAAGGCTTGGGTGTGTCGGCCAGGGGCGTGGCTGCAACCGCGCCGGAAGGCGGGTCCACTTTGGGCGCGGGCGGCGGAGGAGTGAAGGTGCCGGTGCGCACGATTTCGCCGACTTGCTCGCCGTCGAGCGTTTCGTACTCGAGCAACGCATTGGCGATGATTTCGAGTTTGGCGCGGTTTGTATCAATTATATTCTTTGAGACGGCGTAGGCTTCGTTGATGATGCGCTTGACTTCGGCATCTATTTCCTGGGCGGTGAATTCGCTGTAACCCTTGGCGGGGGGCACGTCATGACCCATGAAAACATGGTCCTGGTCGCTGCCGTATTGAACCATGCCCATCTTTTCGCTCATGCCCCATTGGCAGACCATGGAGCGGGCGACGGCGGTGGCTTGCTGAATATCGCCGGAGGCGCCGCTGGAAATGTCGCCGGAAACGATCTCTTCGGAAATGCGCCCGGCCATCATGACGGCGATCAAGTCGAGCATTTCTTTACGGCGATGGTTCAGCACGTCCTCCTTGGGCAGGGACATGGTGGAGCCGAGGGTTTGCCCGCGCGGAATGATGGTCACTTTGTGCAAGGGGTGGGTGTGGGTCAGAACGACATTGACCAAGGCGTGGCCGGATTCATGCCAGGCGGTGCATCTTTTGTTTTCCTCAGACATGGCCATGCTGCGACGTTCGCGGCCCATGCGCACTTTGATGCTGGCCTCCTCAAGCTCTTCCATCCCGATCATTTTCTTGTTCATGCGCGCCGCGAGCAGGGCGGCTTCGTTCAAGAGATTGGCCAGGTCCGCCCCGGAATAGCCGGGGGTGCCCCGCGCGATGACTTCGAGATTGACGGCCGGGTCGAGTTTTACGTTGCGGGCATGGACTTTCAAAATGGCATCGCGTCCGCGCACGTCGGGCAGGCTGACCATGATCTGGCGGTCAAAGCGGCCTGGGCGCAACAGAGCAGGGTCGAGGACATCCGGTCGGTTGGTGGCGGCGATGATGATGATCCCATCCTGGGTGTCAAAGCCGTCCATTTCGACGAGGAGGGCGTTGAGGGTCTGTTCGCGTTCGTCGTTGCCGCCGCCCCAGCCGTGTCCGCGGCTGCGACCGACGGCGTCGATTTCGTCGATGAAAATAAGGCAGGGCGTGCTTTTGCGCGCCTGATCGAACATGTCGCGGACGCGGCTGGCGCCGACGCCGACAAACATTTCGACGAAATCCGAACCGCTGATGCTGAAAAAGGCGGCGTCGGCCTCGCCGGCAATGGCCTTGGCCAGCAAAGTTTTGCCGGTGCCCGGCGCGCCGACCATGAGAATGCCTTTCGGGATGCGACCGCCCAGCCTTTGAAATTTTTTCGGGTCGCGCAGGAATTCGACCAGTTCGGAAACTTCCTCCTTGGCTTCTTCCACTCCGGCGACGTCCTTGAAGGTGATTTTGTTTTTCTCCTTGTTCAGCATCCGGGCGCGGCTTTTGCCAAAGTTCATGGCGCCTTTGCCCGCCATTTTAATCTGGCGGAAGATGAAGAAATAAAGGACGAGCAAAATGAGAATGAAAGGCAACCCGGTGTTTAAAAACACGGTCCAGAGCGCGTTCCCGCTGTTCGGGGTCCTGAAACCCTGGTCATAAACGAGGGTCTTGGTCATCGGTTCGGTGAGAGGGATGTCCAGCTTGAAGGGCATTTCGGCTTTTTTGCCATCCTTGTCCAGAACGATTTTTCCCTTTTCATCCGTCTTGTAATAGCGGCCGGTGACCCGTTTGACGTCGGAAATCTGGGAGTTGTAAGTAATTTTGCCGGAGTCTGGAACGATCAAATTATTGGTCAATTTGTCGGCCAGTTGGCTGTATTTGGTGAATTCCGTCACCGTCTCATCGGTGCCGTTTTTCAACAAAAACAACATGCTGAACGCCGCGATGATCCCTATCCATATAAGGAAGGTCCGCGGCGGCACTCGCATGTTGTCGCCGTTCCGCTTGTCGTTTTTATCCGGGTCGTTCGGTCTATTTTGATCTGCCATGTCGTTATTTCCTTACGCCAAACTATCATCCTGCGGCGCAATCCGCAACTGGGGACAAGCCCGGTGATTCCCGGCGCCAGCTCCAATGGAGCGTTCGCACCGTGTTTTTGCCCATTTTAAATTTTTCGGCCATGCGCAGGCCTTCCACCCAAAACAACCCGCCTTGGGAGGTGACTGCCACCACCCGTTGATGCCGCTCGGCGCGCGGGACCTTCAAATCGGTGAACAGGTCCTGCAATTTCTTCGCCGAATTCGTGCCGATGGGCTGAAACCGGTCGCCGGGCTGCCAGCGGCGCAGATAAACCGGCGCGCCAACCTTGTCGGCGTCAAAATGTTCGATCATTTCCCCCGGTCGGGCTTCGGCCGCGCCCCTGTTATCGGCAATCCGACAGCGTATCTTTACCCCGGCGAAGGATACATGAGATGTCTTTCGCGCCAATAATAATTTCCGGCGGCGTGAATTGAATGTAAACGACTCCACTGGACGCACTTGGATCATCCCGTTTGCGTCCCGGCACACGGAGTGACCGGCGTTGACCGCAATCCATTGAGCCGGATTCAGGCGCAAGCGTTCAATCATTTCAAAGTCCGCCGCCAACTTTTTCCCGGCCAACTGCTGGTGAACAATCTGCCTTTGCATCGCCAGCGGCAGGAGGTTGAATTTTTTCCTCTTCCCTTGGGCCAGCCAATCGTCCGCCGCCTGGGTCACGAATTCCGCTTCCGCACCAATCAGGTCCATCAAACGAAGGATGGTGCGATTGAGCGCGGGTTGGTAATGCCGGACTAGGGACGGGATCAATTCATGGCGGATGCGATTGCGCCGGATGTCGAGGGAGGCATTGCTGGCGTCCTCGGAAAATTCGATTTTATTGTCGGCCGCGAAACGGAGCAAGTCGGCTTTGGGCAAATCGAGCAGGGGCCGGATGAGGCGGATGTCCGGGTTGGAAGGCGAAGGGTTGCTCCACTTCATTCCAGCCAGGGCGCCGCCGCCTGATCCGCGCAACAGGCGGAGAAAGAACAATTCGACCTGATCGCCGGCATGGTGGGCGAGGGCGATGGCGGAAATTTTATTCTCGACGGCGACGGCGGCCAAAAAGTCGTGGCGCAGTTTCCGCGCCGCCATTTCCACGGACAATCCGTGTTGGTCAGCGAAGGCTTGAACGTCGCCGCGTCCGGCAATGACGGGCAGTTTGAGTTTTCGGGCGGTTTTCAGGGTGAGGCGTTCGTCGGCATCGCTGGCGGCGGCGCGCAACTGGTGGTTGAAATGGGCGACGGACAATTTCCAGCGGTGAGCGGGAGCGAGGCGGTGAAGGACATGGAGCAGGACCATCGAATCCATTCCGCCCGAAACCGCGACCAAGATGCGCTGGCCATCGCGAAGAAGCTCCTTCGCGCGGCTGCTGTTTTCAACATGGCCTGGCAGATCAGTCACGGCGCGATTGTACAGGGTTTTGAAGGCAATGTCATTGCCGCACTGAGACTGGCGGGAGGGCGGGGGCGGTGGGCTGAATGGGCGTGGAGATTATCTGGAATTGACTTGACTGCCCTCACCCCGGCCCTCCCGCTTCGCGGGCGAGGGAGAAACGTCGTCCGTCGCCGAGCACTTCCGAAGCGGCACAGGAGCTACCAGCTTGGCTGAACATTCTGCGATTGTGTTGGCAGGGGGGCTGATGGCCCTGACTCAACTCCTACGGAGTTGAATCCAATTTTTAACTTTTACCCAGGGTAGTCGCGTTCGCGCCAACCGCTGGGCTGAATGATGGGCATCCCTTCAGGATGCTGCCCTCACTCCGGCTCTCCCGCTTCGCGAGCGAGGGAGAAACGTTGTCCGTCTCGATGAAATATTCAGCGGCTGCATCGGTCGGAAGTCAGCACAACACCGGGTTCGATACTGGCGAGCGTAATCGTGTTTGCAATGGGCGGCGGGGGGCTGGTCACTTTTGGCGCGGGGCGGCGCGGCAAAACCGATGTGTGTTTTTTTTGTCACCTGTGGCATCCTTGGCTCGGTCGCCGGGGTTGGTGTCTTATATTTGCGAGCTGTGAGAAGGTTTCGAAAGGATGCGGCGGAAAAGAGCGGCGGCCGGATTTTTTGACGGGATCAGCGGGCTGAATGGGGAGACGTTTATTTTTCTGCCTGCCCGCCCGCCTTGCGCTCACTGGGGAGGGGGGAAGCCGAGGTGCGGGGCTGGAATAAGCTGGAGACCGCAGATCATCGCGTCGCAAACCGTGCGTCCGCCGGGGGTGGTCGCCGGGCCGCCGGGGCGGATAAGAATTTTGACGTCCTCTCCGGGCGCAACGGTAACGCCGCGGAAGCATACATATTGGCTGCCTTCCACCCAGTTTGTATTCTGGATTGCATCCAAGTTGTGGGATGTGGTCATGCGGCCATAATCGCGCCTGCCCACGGTCAATTGATAATCCCCGTAATACAATCGCTCGGTGCCATGTCCGTAGATATAGATTTGGTATCTTCCCGGAGGCACATGATGCAAAATCACCTTGGCATCACCGCCGTGGTTGTCGGCGGGATAGCGAAAGGCGTCCAACATGGGAGACGTCACCCCCATCGACCCGGAGTTGTTCCAGCTTCCGCCCAGATTCAACATTTCCAGCTCAATCGGACTCGGTCCGCCGCCGGCGAATTTGAGGGGGGGGGGCGCGTTAGTCTTATTGGTGGGCGTCGCCACGGTGTTCCAATAGTCTCCCGGTTCGCCGGCAGCCGCTGGTCCGACTTGCTTGGACTTGTCGGGCTGCCACGGACCGAAATCAATGTTGAAACGTTGCGGTCGCGGCATGGGCGCATAAGCGGCGGAGATCGGGGTGTCTCCCGATCCTGTTCCAGCAAAAAATATTGTCAAGTATAGCACAGCGACGGCTATTGCCAACACGAAGCTGCCGAGCAGGAGGATTTTTTTCCGGTTGCCGGCTGTCGCATCGGATTTGGGGGCGGCAGGGGTGGGCGGCTTGTTCCGGGCCGGGCTGGCGGCAATGGTTTCAACATCGGTTTTGACCTGGCTGGCCTGCTGGTAGCGTTTTGCCGGCTCTTTTTCCAGCGTGTGCAGCACCACCGAATCCAGGCGGGGGTCCGCCTGCGACTTTTGGGAGGGCGGCGCAAATTTCCCCAAAGGCAGTTCGCCGGTGAGCATTTCATAAAAAACCACCCCCAACGAATAAATGTCGGCCCGGTGATCCACGGTGTGCGGCTTCTCAACTTGTTCCGGCGCCATATAGTGCGGCGTGCCGATGACCTGCCGTTCATGGGTCAGCCCCGCCTGCGCGATCTCATCGGCCATCTTGGCGATGCCAAAATCGGCGATTTTTACCAGCCCTTGTTGGTCCAGCAGGATGTTTTCCGGCTTGATGTCGCGATGGACCACCCCGTGCTGGTGCGCGAACTGCAGGGCCTCGCAAATTTTAGGCACGATGGCCAGAGCTTCTTGCGGAGCCAATTTGCCGTGCTGGAGCAGTTGCCGCAGGGTCGGTCCGTTCACATACTCCATGAGCAGGAAAGAGTAAGAGCCAGCCTGGCCATAGTCGTACACAGCCACGATGTTGGGATGACTGAGTTTGGCCAGGGTGCGGGCTTCCTGGGCAAAGCGTTCGTCGAAGGCGGTGTCCTGGTCCGGGTTCTGGCGCCGCCGGAGCAGGATTTTCAGGGCCACCAACCGGTCCAGATTCGGCTGGCGCGCCTTATAGACCGCGCCCATTCCGCCGCGTCCCAGCAACTCAATGATCTCAAGCCGGGGGAAAAGGAGGGCGATTTCCGCGACTGGCGGCGGCTCTGTTTCGGGTGATACGGCGGGATCGTCTGTTTGAGTGCCTGCGGACAGACCCGTGTGCAACAAACATTCCGGGCAGAGTCCATGAGGCGCATGAGGCGCCAGGGGCCTGCCGCAGGTCGGACATGAGTTTGAACCCGTCATTCAGTCAATCTATCTATTTTACTACCGGAATCCGCCCGCAAGGTTACAGGGGGGGATGCCGGTCTTTTATCGCAAGGCATCGAACAAGTGGCGCAATTCCTCCCCGGCTTCGTCCGGCGTGCCGACCGTGCCGGCAATCTCTGTTTGGAGCAATTCCCGGTAGCGTTTGCGCAGGCGATGGACAGCGACTTTGACGGCGCCTTCGGTCATGTTCAAACGGCTGCCTAGCTCGGCGTTGGATTGGCCATCCTTTATGCCGGCGATGGTCTCTTTCAAAACGGCAAACAGCTCCTGCCGGCCTTGCTGGCTGTACTCGCTCTCCAGCCGGTCAAGCACTTGTCGCAGCAAGGCCATCGCCCAACGCTTTTCGAAGGCTTTGTCCGGCGTGCATTGGTCTGAGAGTTCCAAGGCATACCACTGCTCGGCGGTGGCAACGTCCAGGGATACCATCTTTTGGGCGCCTCCGCGTTTGAGGGCGCGCGACTTCTCCCATTCGTGCGCCAGAAAATGGCCGAGTGAGGCCAGCAAAAAAGAGCGGAAGCGGCCCCGGACGGGGTCCGCGCGGGTCAGGGTGCCTTTTTGGAGGAGTTGGACAAAAAACTCTTGAGTCAGATCTTCGGCGTCCTCCGGGGAATAACCGCGGTAGCGCACATAGGCGTAAAGCGGATACCAATAGACTTCACACAAGTGCGCCAAGGCTGTTTGCGACCGGGTTGTATCATTTTGTCCCGCACTTTTCACCACGGACCAGTGTGTCGTGGCAAATACGGCCTGGCGTGGATTCTGCCCGAAATTGCAGTCCGCGCCGGATGGGGTCGTTGTGCTCATGCGGTGTGGCACAGGAATAAGTCCGGCCGGTTAAAATGTAAAATAAAAACAGAGGTTTTCCCTCCTCCTTTGTAACCTTTGGTTCCTTTCCCGGTATTATTGTAGTGTATGGGGAGCGTTCGATCTTCTCGCGTCGGTTTTACGCTGGTTGAGCTGTTGGTGGTTGTGGCCATCATCGCGGTTCTGGCCAGCTTGTTGCTGCCCGTCCTCGCATCGTCAAAGGAGCAGGCCTGCCGCACGCTCTGCGCCAGCAACCTTCGGCAATGGGGCATCGCCTATGCGGCCTATGCAGGGGACAGCCGCAATTGCTTTCCCGACAATACGGATGGCGCGCAGATGAGCTGGTGCGGGACCAACGTCCAGGCCTTTTGGACGCAATATTTGATGCCCATGCGGCGCACCACGGTGGAGAAGGACAAAACTCACGTTCTTTTCTGTCCCGATCAACAATGGCACCGTTATGCAGACGTCAATCCCAACTCCATGTTCGCGCCGCAGTTTGTCATTGGCTACTTTGTGCTGCCTTTCCGTGATCCGAATTTCACAATGAATGCCGGTTGGGGATACAGTTACAACATTACCGGGCTGGAGGGATGGGTCACGAAGCAGAAGTTGGGCGGCGATTTTGCGAAGGCACCCATCGTGATGGATATGAAGCAAGCCATGGGCAGCGCTCCGCCGCCGGGGTCGTCCGGCAATGTGGATTGGTTCAATCCCAGTCCGCGCATCCCTTATTCCAGCCACATTCGCCCTTCGGGGGAACCGGTGGGGGGGAATTTCCTTTTCGAAGATGGCCGCGTGAGTTGGTATAACTCCAGAAACGTCAGCGCAGCCTGCACCGGCCAGGGATGGGTCTTTTTCTACGGCATCAACCTGTGAATTGGGAGGGAGAATGCGCGCGATGAAATTCGTTTATTCCGAATCGAAACCGGACAGATCAACCATAAAGATAAAAACATTATTCACCATTCTTGCCATTGCATTGGCCCTGTCGGCACGGGTGCAGGCCCAGTTTTATTGCCAAGGCAATGGCAATGGCACTTGCGCCATTATAACTTACTACGGGCCTCCCTGGGTTGTGAATATTCCAACCAACATCAATGGCATGTCCGTCACCAGCATCGAGGCAAATGCGTTCTCGCAATCCACCAGACTGACCAGCGTTACGATTCCCGGCAGCGTGACCAACATTGGGTCTAATGCGTTCTATGCCTGCACCGGTCTGACCAACGTCATCCTTTCCAATGGCGTCGCCTGCATCGGGGCGGATGCATTTTGGACCTGCACCAGCCTGACCAACGTCACGATTCCTGGCAGCGTGACCAACATAGGGGATTATGCGTTTTATGACTGCACCGGCCTGACAAATGTCACGATGTCCAACGGCGTCGCCAATATCGGAGGAGGGGCGTTTAAATACTGTGACAAACTGGCTGGCATCACGATCCCTGACAGCGTTGCCAACATCGGGGATAGCGCGTTCTATACGTGCTACGATCTGACCAGCGTCACGATTCCGAACAGCGTGACCAACATTGGGGACTACGCGTTTTATGGTTGCAACGGCCTGACCAACATCGCGATTCCAAACAGCGTGACCAACATCAGAACTTCTGTGTTCGGATTCTGCGGGAGCCTGACCAACGTTGCGATTCCGGGCAGCGTCACCAGCATCGGGTATGAGGCGTTCGATGAATGCATCAATCTGGCCATCGTCACCATTCCAAGCAGCGTCACCAACATTGGATATGGTGCGTTCAGTATGTGCCGCAGTCTTTATGGGGTCACGATTCCTGCCGGCGTCACCAGCATCGGGGGCAGTGCGTTTAGTGGTTGCGCCAGCCTGACCAGCATTGCGGTCCCGGGCGGCGTTACCAGCATTGAGGACTATGTGTTTGAAAAATGCACCAGCCTGACCAGGGTTACGATTTCAAGCAATGTCACCAGCATCGGGATCGAGACGTTCGAATCCTGTCCCCTGTCCAGCATTACGATTCCGAACGGCGTCACCAACATCGGAGATTATGCGTTTTGTGATTGCGCCGGCCTGACCCAGGTCACGATTCCGAACAGCGTCGCCAGCCTCGGTGCGGATGCGTTCAGCGGTTGCACCAGCCTGACCAACGTCATTATCTCTGACGGCGTCACCAACATTGGGGAGGCTGCGTTCATCGGCAGCGGTCTGGTGAGCATCACCATTCCCGGCAGCGTCGTCAACATTGAGGAATATACGTTTCAATCATGCTACTACCTGGCCAGCGTCACAATCGCCGGCGGCGTCACCAGCATCGGTACCGATGCGTTCGTTAATTGCTCCAGCCTGACCAGCGTCACGATTCCCGCCAGCGTCACCAACATCGGAGACGGTGCGTTCGGAGTCTGCGCCCACCTGACCAATGTTTATTTCACCGGCAACGCCCCCGCCGCTGATTCGACCGTGTTTTCCGAAGACAGCCAAGTGACGGTCTATTACCTGCCCGGCACCGCCGGCTGGAGCAACTTCTCCGTCAATACCGGTCTTGCGCCTGTGCTGTGGAATCCGCTGATTCAAACCGCTGACGGCAGTTTTGGCGTGCAGGGCGGTCAGTTTGGGTTCAACGTCACCGGCACAAACAATTTCACGGTGGTGGTGGAGGCCTGCCCCAATCTGGCTAATCCAATCTGGACTCCGATAGCCACCAACACGCTTGCCAATGGCTCGTTTTATTTCAGCGAACCTTTGCAGACGAACAGCCCCGGACGCTTTTATGGTCTTGGTTTCCCGTAAACGTCCTTACAATCGAACACGAACACATTGACCATGAAGACGAAAATATTATTCGCCATTCTCGCCATCGCATTGGCTCTGCCGGCACGGGTGCAGGCCCAGTTCACTTACACGACCAATGCCGGCGCGATCACGGTTGCCGGGTATGCCGGTCCGGGAGGCACGGTGGTCATTTCCAACTTCGTTACCAGCATCGGAAGCGATGCGTTTGAAAACCGCACCAGCCTGACCAGCGTCACGATTCCCGGCAGCGTGACCAACATAGGGAATTATGCGTTCGATGGCTGCACCGGTCTGACCAATGTTGCGATGTCCAACGGCGTCGCCAATATCGGCGGGTGGGCGTTTGATGGCTGTGTCAAACTGGCTGGCGTCGTGATTCCTGACAGCGTTGTCACCATTGGGGGGTCTGCGTTTTATGGCTGCACCCGCCTGACCAGCATCACGATTCCGGGCAGCGTGACCAACATGGGGGATGCTGCGTTTTACGTCTGCACCGGCCTGACCAATGTCGTTATCTCCAACGGCGTCGCTGTCGTTGGGGAATCTGTTTTTAATGGCTGTACCGGCCTGACCGGCATCACGATTCCTGCCAGCGTCACCAACATCGTGAACGACGCGTTCTATTATTGCACCAACCTGACGAATATCTATTTCGCGGGCAATGCTCCTGGCGTTAATCCGACGGCGTTTGCCGGGGACAGCCATTTGATTGTCTATTATTTGCCGGGCGCCACCGGCTGGAGTTCTGCTTTTGCCGGTTACCCGGCCGTGCTGTGGAATCCGCTGATTCAAACCGCCGGCGGGAGCTTTGGCGTGCAGGACGGTCAGTTTGGGTTCAATGTCACCGGCACAAACAATTTCACGGTGGTGGTGGAGGCCTGCACCAGTCTGGCTAATCCCGTCTGGACTCCGATAGCCACCAACACGCTAGCCAATGGCTCGTTTTATTTCAGCGAGACCTTGCAGACGAACAGCCCGGGCCGCTTTTATGGTCTTGGTTTCCCGTGAAGTGCGGAGATAAGACATTCTCGCAACCAGTGGGCGGAATGGCGCCGGGGGTTATCGGAAAATCTGCTTGACTGCCATCACCCCGTCCCTCTCCCGCTTCGCGGGCGAGGGAGAAAAGTCGTCCGTCTCCGAGAATATTATGCGACTGGGTGCCCGGAAGTCAGCACAATGCCAAGTTCGATGCTGGCGAGCGTAATTGTGTTCAAGCGGCGGTGGCGGCCAGGGCGTCGTTTCTGTTGGCGGGCAGGCGGTCGAGGTTGTAAATCAAAAAGGCGTAGAGGTAGTGGTCGATTTCGGATATTTGCGCCGCGCTCAGGCGGAGGCAAAAGAGGACGGGCCAGTCTTCATTGGCGAATTTTTGCAGCAATTGTTTGACACCAATGCTCAGATCGGCGGCGGCGATGTCGGGCATCAGACCGAGATTGTCGAGCAGTTTCATCTCGAAGGCGAAGAGGGCGACGGCTCCGGGGGGGTGGCGGGGCAGTTCGCGCAACAGGCCCGTGAACGCCTCGAACAGGCCGGGCAGGGGGGTGTCGGTCTCGGTGGTTTGCTCGATGATCGCGGCGCAGTAGGAGGCTTGGCGGAGCCAGGCCAGTTCGGGCCGCAATGCGGCGTGGCTTTCCAGGAGACGGACTTCGCGCAGGGTGTGCAGTTGGGAACGGCGGCTGCGGACGAAGCTGATTTCGGCCAGGTAAAATAAATCGATCTGGCCGCGAAAAGGCGATTTGGAGCGTCGCGCGCCCTTGGCCACGGTGGCGAGGCGCCCGGAATCCGGGGTCAGCCATTGCACGATCAGACTGGTGTCGGTCAGCGGCCGGGTGCGCAAGACGATGCCGGTTGCGCGCTCGACGTTCATTTTGGTTTGCCGGGGTCGGGCGGCAGCAGTGTGATGGTGTGTCCGGCAGGGTCGGGGGAGATGGCGCCGAGGCTGATGATGAATTTAATGCCGTCTGCCACGGAGATGTCGAGTTTGACCACGTCCTTTTCCGGGATGAGGAGGAGGAAACCGGAAGTCGGGTTGGGGGTGGTGGGGATGAAAACGCTGATGAGTTTTTCGGCGCCCGTGCCTTTTTGTTCGCCGGTCGCGAAGCCGAGCGAATGGGAGTGGGGGTGGGGGAAGGGAACCAGGACAACGTGTTTGAAGGATGATTTGTTGTTTTGGAATGATTCGTTGACCTGCTTGATCGTGCCATAGATTTTATTCAGCAGGGGAATCTGCATCATGGCGCCATCGACCCATTCAATCATTTTGCGTCCGAAATAATTGCGTCCATAGCGGCCGACGAGGCAGATGAGGCAGAGGGTGAGGATGAGCGTCACCCAGCTCCAATACCAATACACCTCGCCGAAGTCGCCGTCGGGTTTGCGCGCCTGGGTCCAGGAAATGGGGAGGAAGAAGAGGAGTTTGTTGGTGTAATGGGAAATCCAGTTAAAGAGCCAGACGACCAGCACGACAGAGATGGCGGCGGGGAGGATGATTGCCAGGCCGGCGAAGAAATTCGCCCTCCACTTCAATACGAAACTATTTTTTTCCATCGACATTTTTAACCGGAACCAGTTTGCCCGGGTTGAAGCGGCGGGACAATTCCTTTACGAGTTTATTTTCCTGGCGTTTCATGATCCGCCGGGCGGCCGGCTTCAGGTCGTCGTAGCCCTCCAGATGCAAGAGGCCGTGGGCCAGATAGCGGACGACTTCCGATTGCCAGGTTTGGCCAAATTGGGCGGCTTGTGTCACGGCGTCGTCCACGGAAATGAAAATTTCGCCGTAGAGGTTTCCGGGGTCGGGCGTGTCGCGGTGGTCGAAGGTGATCACGTCGGTGGAACCGGCGTGGCCCAGAAATGATTCGTTCAACCGGGTCATTTCGTCCGCGCCGATCAAGTGGACGCCCAGTTCGTAGCGGGAGCGGTCCAGCAGGTTTTCGATGAGAAATTTGGCCATGCGGCGGAGTTGGGTTCCGCTGAGGCGCCGGCATTTTTGCCGGTTCAAGACGCGCAATAATTTCATGATTGCGGGCCGCGATGCCGTTCGTAAGCGGCGATGATGCGTTGCACGAGGGGATGCCGCACCACGTCCCGGCGGCTGAATTCGATCAGCTCGATGCCTTCAACGCCTTTGAGGGCCCGTTGGGCTTCCACCAGGCCGGAGCGTTTGTGGGCGGGCAGGTCCACCTGGGTCACGTCGCCGGTGATGACGGCTTTGGAGTTGATGCCCAAGCGGGTCAGGAACATGAACATCTGTTCCGTGGTGGAATTCTGGGCTTCGTCGAGGATGATGAAGGCGTTGTTCAGGGTGCGTCCGCGCATGTAGGCGAGGGGCGCGATTTCGACCGTGCCGCGTTCCATATGTCTGGCCACGTCTTCGGCCGGGAGCATGTCTTGCAGGGCGTCGTGCAGCGGGCGAAGGTAAGGGGCGATTTTTTCATAAAGGTCGCCCGGCAAAAAACCGAGCGCCTCGCCGGCTTCGACGGCCGGGCGGGTGAGGATGATTCTCGAAACTTTTTCTTCCTTGAGGGTGGCCAGGGCCATGGCCATGGCCAGGAAGGTTTTGCCCGTTCCGGCCGGGCCGATGCCAAAGGTCACGTCATGATGGCGGATGGCGTCCACGTATTTTTTCTGGCCGACGGTCTTGGGCATGACGGGCGGTTTGCGGGGCGAGGTGATGATGCGTTCCGAATAGATGTTGCGCAGGGCGGAGATGCCCTCGTTTTTGACTACGTTCAGCGCCTGGGCGAATTCGCGATTGCGGATCGTGCCGCCGTTTTGCATGGAGGTTTCCAGAAGATGGAACATCTGCCGGGCGCGTTCGACGGCGTCGGCTGCCCCTTCGAGTTTGATCCAATTTTCGCGCGCGACGGCTTTGACGGAGAGTTCTTCCAACACTGCGTCAAGGTTGCGCGGTTCGTTGTTGAAAAGCTGCTGCGCGAAGCGCGCATTTTCGAAGTGAAGGGTTTCTGTGGGCATGGATCAAGCGGCCAGCGCGGCGCGAAGGTGGGCCGCGATGTCGGCCAGGGCTTCCGGTAGCACGGAGGTGCCGGCCAGTACTGGCATGAAGTTGGTGTCGCCAATCCAGCGCGGCACGATGTGGATGTGGAGATGCTCGGTGATGCCGGCGCCGGCGGCTTTGCCGGTGTTGATGCCGATGTTGAAACCGTCGGGGTGCATGACCTTGGTCAGGGCATTCTGGCAGCGGCGGGTCAGTTTCATCAGATCGAGCATTTCTTCCTCGGTCAGGCCGTTCAAGTCCGGCACTGATTTGTAGGGGACGACCATGAGATGGCCGCCGTTGTAGGGGAAACAATTCAGCAGGGCGTAGCAGGAACGGTCGCGGACAATCACGTAGTTGGCGATGTCATCATTGGATTCGGCAATCTGCTTAAAAAGCGGCTCTTTGCCCGGGGCCGGTTTGGGACCCCGGATGTAAGAAATTCTCCACGGCGCATGCAATGTTTCCATCTGGTCAACGCTAGTTGTTGCCGGGATGATTGTCAAAACCAGAGGAGCCTGGCCGGCTTGCTCAGACGGGCCGTTTCAGGCCCATTTTCTTCATGCGCGAAAGCAGGGTGGTCGGCTTCACCCCCAGGAGTTTCGCCGCGCCGTCCGCGCCCTTGATTTTCCAATTGGTTTTCTGAAGGATGACGAGGAGGTTTTCGCGTTCGCGCCGATTCATTTCCGGTTCGGTGAAAAACTCCGGTTCGGGACTGCCTGCTTCCCTTGGCGCGAGGCGGGATGGGACGGCCGGGGCGTCCGTCACGGGCAGGTCGA
>CAZLEE010000108.1:0-14384 GCA_964558455.1 uncultured Verrucomicrobiota bacterium
CCAGGCGACACTACAGCTTGTGCTTGGTTGCGTCAATAGGATAGCCAGACCAACGCGATGTTCGGCGACGACGGATCGCCCGGTTTCGCCCGCGCGAACGCTTTTTGCAGGCAGTCGAACGCCTTTTCCGGCTGGCCGATGGAATTGTGTTCGGCGGCCAGTTGGTAAAGCAGGTAGGCGTTGTCGGGGTCGCGCTTCAATTCCGCCGCGAGCAACTTCAGGTTGCGATCCCCCTTTTTCTGCATCTCAAGATACCCGTCGTGCCACAATTCGCCGCGCAGATTCACGCGCGGCAGGGACGAAATCAGTTGTTCGTGGATGCGCCCTTCAAAATACGCGCCGCGGGGAAAAAGCCGGGGCATGACGCATTGCGAGCGAAACGTCTGGTTGTTGCGCCGGAAATCGCTCACCACTTTCAACCGGCCAACCGCCGGCCGGCCGCGTATGAACCTGGTGATTTCCCCGGCCAGATTTTCGCCCGCCCACTCGTCCGCGTCCAAAATGAGTATCCAGTCGCCCGTGGTTTGATGGATGGAGAAATTTCTGGCCGCCGCAAAATCGTCCACCCAGTCGAAGTGGGAAAGTTTCGCTCCGAATTGGCGCGCGATTTTTGGGGTGTCATCGCCCGAGCCGGTGTCGGCGACGACCATCTCGTCCACGATTCCTTTGACGCTTTGCAAGCAACGCGCCAGGCAGCGCGACTCGTTCTTGACGATCATCGCCAGCGACAATCTTGGATTTGGAACAGCCACCGGACAACAATCGTGATTTGCCATCTTGCACGATCCGGGGAGATCGTTTTGCGGCGGTCTCCCCGGCTCAAGATCAATTTGCGCCTCCAGCCTTTTTCCCCTGCGGGGGACGGCTTACTTGGCGCGTTTCGCGCTGAACTTCTCCAAGGCGGCCAGGGTGTTCTTGCAGCCTTCTTCCGGAGTTCCTTCCGCCGAGACGGTGAGCAAAACGCCCCGCTTCTGGTAGAAGTCGATCAATGGCTTGGTGCTTTTCTGATAAGCCTTCATCCGCACCCGGATGGACTCCGGGCGGTCGTCCTCCCTTTGGATCAGCGGCGCGCCGCAATGGTCGCAAATGCCCTCTTTCTTGGGCGGGAGGTTGACGGTGTGAAAAACAGCTTTGCATTTGGAGCAGGTGCGCCGGCCAGCCAGCCGCGCCACGATTTTATCAATGGCCATCTCGTAGTTGACCACTGCCGTCAACGGCAGGTTCCCTTCCTTGAGCAGAACTTCCAGCGCCTCGGCCTGGTTGACGGTGCGGGGAAAACCGTCCAGCAAAAATCCGGCGGGGCAGGCCAGGCACTTTTTGCGTTCGCGCACCATCTCCAGCACAGTTTCGTCGGAGACCAACTCGCCGCGCGCCATGCTTTGCAGGGCCGTTTTCATGGCGGCTGATTGCTCGCTGGCCGGCAGACTCTTGGCCGCGCGAAAAACGTCTCCGGTGGACAAATGACAGGCTCCGGAATGGCGGCAAAGCAATTCCGCCTGCGTTCCCTTGCCCACTCCGGGCGGACCGAGCAGGATTAGCCGGACAGGATGGGCTGCTGGCGACGGGGGGACTGAACAGTTTGCATTTCCACTTTTAAGCCAGCTTGCCCGATCATTCTTGGTATTCATAGTTTCAACTCTGGACACTGCTATTTGCACTTTTGTTCTGGGTGAATTTCTGATTCGCCGGACGGGGCGTCACCATGGACGGACGCATCCAGCGGATGTTCTTCTTCGAGCCACTCCTTGGACACGCGGCCATCCAGCACGGCCCGGTTCAAAGGATAAACGTCAGGATCGAAAATCACATGATAAAAATGCCAGACCACAATGGCCAGACAAGCCAGAATCGCTTCATAATAGTGGACGGTGGTGGCCACATCGACCACCCATCTGGGCAAAAACCGCGTCGTCCCGACCTTGAACCAGATCATCAACCCGCTCACCCCCATGATGATCGTTCCCCAAACCACCGCCCAATATTCCATTTTCTCCGCGTAACCAAATCGCCCAAAGGCGGGTTTGGTCTTGCTCAACCCGGTCAGATAGAGGGCGTTGGCGATGAGGTCGCGCAGGTCCTTCGGGCCGGGCGCGATGTCCCTGACCAGCCGCCGGCCTTCCCGCGTGCCCAGCGCGTATCCTATGTGATAAGCCCCCGCCAGCAGCAGCACCACCCCGGCGATGCGATGCGTCCAACTGCGGAAGGTTTCATTTGAACCGAGCAGTTGCGCCGCCCAGGAATCGGGGAATTTCAGGGCAAAACCCGTCCAGGCCAGAATAATGAAACTGAGCGCCAGCGTCAGATGCTGGATCCGCTGGGATGTGCTGATGCGCAGGACATCGCGCCCCTGGCGGCGGGCGCGGGCGGCGGCTTTGCGGCCGAAGATCAGCATGTTGTGAACCGCCATCAGGCCGACCACGAAAAAGATCAGGCCCAGGTAAATTTTTCGCACCCACCAATTGATCCGTTCGCCCGTATTGCCGCCGCCGTTCTCCGAGGCGATATCCACATGCACCTTGCCTTCGATGAATTCGGCGCTGGCGCCCGGATGGCATTTGCCGCAGGTCTCGCCCAAGTGAGCCTTGTTAATGGTCGAGTTCGTATCGGAGGAGGGCAGGATTTTGTGGATGCCGTGGCAACTGGCGCAATTGGCGGCGCGCGTGCCCCCGTATTGCGCGGCCAGGCCGTGATAGCTTTCAAAGAAAGTCTTCACCTGGTTCGGCGGCAGGTTGTACTTGGTGTTCAGCCGTTCGGAGGCATGGCATTTGCTGCATATTTGCCGCGAGATTTGGAACGAGTCGCCGGCCCCGATCTTTTCGATTTTGTGTTCCGAATGGCAATCAATGCAGGTGGCCGCGTCGCGATTTCCCTTTGCCACGGCTTTGCCATGCACGCTGGCCGCGACGTCGCGGGCGGCTTCTTCATGGCACTGACCGCATGTTTTGGACAGGTTCGTAAAGTACAGGGCGGACGCGGGCGAGGAGGACGGCAGCACGTTGTGCGCGCCGTGGCAGGCGATGCAATCGGGCGCAGGATGTTTGCCGGCCGGCGTTCCGTGCAATAGCGCGCTGGCGTGGATGCCGGCGTCGTAGTTGGTCCATTGCGCGTTGTGGCATTGCCCGCAATCCACCGGCTTGGCCGGAATGTTGTCATCCGGATGCTTGACTGTCAGGTCGCTGTGGCAACTGGCGCAGGCGGTTGTTTTATGGACGGAACCGTTGAGCACGCCCTCGTCAACGTAAAGCGAAATGACCGTGTGGGCCGCGTTGGTGGTGGTGAGGGTGCGGTCGTTATGACATTCGAGGCAATCGCTGTTTTTGATTAATGACGCCGCTGACGCTTCCATCGTCAGCATGGCCATTGTCAATAAGGCAATCCACTTTTTCTGAACGTCCATTTAAAATAAGATATGAGGTGCCGGCAAAATTTGCAATCAATGCGTCAGCCGCGTCGCCATGGCGTAAATAATCAGGATGAGCAGGATCACGCCCAGGCCGAAAAAGAGGTAGCCAAAAGAGCGCGCAATGGCCTTCCAGCGTTCCCATTCGTCCTTGACCCGCATGTCCTCCAAATGTCCCGCGGCAAGCAGGCGGTCGTACCACCGTTTCCGTTCGTGCAAGAGTTCCGTTTTGGAGATGCGGCCCGAAAATATGACCGTGTCCATCGGGAATTTTTCCAGGCGGAAATGGGTGTTGAAAAAGTGAACGGTGAATATGAATCCCGCCGCCAGCAGCGCTTCGTCCGAATGGATGATCATCGCGATATTAATCATCCAGCCCGGCATGAAATGGGTGAAGAACAGCGGAAACCACATGATCAGCCCCGACGCGCCGATGATGAACACGCCCCAGAACACGGCGAAATAATCGAATTTTTCCCAGTAAGTCCACCGGTCAAATTCCGGCTTCGGCCCTTTGCCGAAAAACCACTTCTGGTGCGCCCAGAAATCCTTCGCGTCCTGCCAGGTGGGAATCATCGAATCCGGCCCGAAACAGGCGTGCCACACCGCTTTGCTGGTGGCGAGCCAGCCGCCCAACCCGCGGAATTTGGCCCGGGCATTCCAGGCTTTGGCTGTCAGCCGGGTCAGGTGCAGGCCAAAATAAAGGAAGGTGATCAGCGCCCCGAAATGATGGAGGGAACGCGCCACCTCCGCCCCGCCCAGCAGGTTGAAAATCACCGCCGCCCAGCTCGTATAATAAAACTTCAGCGGCATGCCTGTCACGACCAGGAGCAGAAAACTCGTCACCACCAGGAAGTGCAGGAACCGCTCAAATGGCGGAAAACGCGTGAACCAGTCATCGCCTTCCTGCGTCTTGACTTTTGCTTCCCGGAATGTTTTTGAATCGTGCAGGTAAAGGTAGCCCGAGCGAAAGAGCCACAACGCCGTGTGCGCACCGAAAAAGGTGAACACGCTGATTAACAGCAACGTCATCCCCATGAACGTCCAGTAGAGTTGCGGATAATGTTGCCGGTCGAGCGGGTCGGCGTGCGGCACGTAAGCGGCGAAACTGGCCGTGGCCCCGGGATGGCATTTCCGGCAGGTGCCAACGATGTTTGCCTTGGAAAGGTGGGAGGCCGGGTTGGAGCGCGGAAGAATATCATGATGGCCGTGGCAATCGTAGCAGGCGGCCACTTCGGATGCCACGTTGGGCCGGCCCAAGGCCATGGCTTTGCCGTGATAAGTCTCGCGGTAGTGAGCCAGACGATCCTTGTGACAGCGTCCGCAACGCTCATCGCTCGCCGCCTTGAATGAGCTGCCGGCTGGTGATTCGATTTGGTGGGCGGAATGGCAGTCGGTGCAGACCGGGCCGGAAGAATCGCCCTTGGCCAGGAGTTGGCCGTGGACGCTGGCGTTGTAGGTTTTTTCAATCCCCAAATGGCATTTTCCGCAAGTGACGGCGATGTTGGCATGATTGATCTGCGAACTGCGGTCCACGCCCCGTTTGATGTCATGCACCCCGTGGCAATCAATGCAGGACGGGGCCAGAACCAAACCCATTTGCAACAAGGCCCGTCCGTGGATGCTGTCGGTGTATTGCGAGGCGACTTGCGGATATTTCATCCGATATTCGGACGTGATACCGTCGTTGCCGTGGCACTTGGCGCAAGTTTGGGGCAGGTTCAGTTTGAAAACCGGCGAGCGCGGGTCCTTGACCGGCAGAATGTCATGAGACCCGTGACAATCAAAGCAACCGGCCGCGGCGGAAGCGCCCATGGCCTTGCTCATGCCGTGAATGCTGTCGGCGTATTGCCGGGCGGCGTCCTGGTGCGACGGCTTGGCGTCATGGCAATTGACGCATTGCGGCGGAGGCAAATGACTGGGATGCACCATTTCCTTGATACCCGCGTGGCAATCGGTGCAGTTGAGTTTCGCGTGAACCGACTGGGCGAAAACGTTCGTGGAAAAAAGACGCAACGGCGGACGGTTCGTGTCCGAACGCCCGTTGGCCGGGTCCGTATGGCAATCCAGGCAGTCCTGATTGGACACCGTCTCGGCCCTCGCGCCGGGCAGCGCGAGGCAGAGCAGGACAAAGACAGTGGCAACCCGGCTACGGGCCGCCGTTATGACAGTCCGTGCATTGATAGGCAGGATCATATTCTTCCATCGGATGCGCAAACTTTTGGCCTTGCGCGCTAATCTGGTTCAGTTGTTCGCCGCTGCCTTGGGCCAGAATGATATGGCAGGCATTGCAGTCATTGGATTTGATGACGCGGCCGTCGGCGGCGCTGTGCTTGCCATCATGGCAGCGGAAGCACCCCGGCCAATCCTTGTGGCCGATGTTATCCGGATAGGCGCGCCAATTCGCTTTCATCTCAGGAAAGAAGTTGTCCTTGTAAATCTGCTGCACCGTGGTGATGGACGGCCGGATGGCCGGGTTGGTCCGGTAACGCTCAAACAAGGTGCTGGCGATCTTTTGCATGGCATCCGTCTCGTTGGTGTAAGCGCCGCAAAGCACGTCCATGGCGTTTGTTTTGATATACGGCAGGGAAGCGTCAATCTGCCCCAGGGACAAGGCCAGGTTGACCGCGCTCTCCGGCGACTGCAATTTGTGGGCCGGGCGATTGTGACAATCCATGCAATCCATCCGGCGCATCGTCATTTGACTGACATCATTGGTGAACTTGGGCGAGCGGAATTCGGTCACCACACCTTGCGCGTCGGTCATGCGCACCCACGGGATTTTCTGGCGTCCCTCGTCGGCGGCAACGTATTCGATTTTGTGGGCCACGTTCATGTGCCAGTGAATGCCGCCGACCGGCCCGTGCGTGGGGTCGCCGCCGCCGACCCGAAGCAACATGCGAATGGAATAAAGCGAGTTGGTCTTGTCGGGCAGATAATAGGAAAAGGTGCGTTCCAGATTGCCGACAAATTCCTGGGGCCAGTGACACTGCTCGCACGTTTCCTGGGCGGGACGCAAATTTTTGACCGGCACCGGGATGGGCGTGGGATATTTATGCGCGAGGGTGGCATAGACCTGATAGGTGCCGGAAAGCTTGGAACGCACATACCACTTGGCCCCCTTGCCGATATGGCATTCCGCGCAAGCCACGCGGGCGTGGGGCGAGTGGAGATAGGTCGTCAGCTCGGGCTGCATCACCGTATGGCAGGTCTCCCCGCAAAACTGGACGGACTCGGTAAAGTGGTAAGTGTGATAACTGCCCATCGCGGTAATGAGCAGAAAACCCGCGCCGACCGGGATGACAAAAGCGAGAAGGCGCCGGTCTTGGGCGCGGGCGAAATCAATGTCAATGCGCAAGCCGGCCGCCCCGCCGTTGGTCCTGGCCGCGATGCGATGCCAGCGCCAGGCCCCCAAAAGAAAAATCAGCAGCCCGCCAAACAAAAACGCCGGCGCCACCAAAAAGGTGAGGATGCCGATGTAGGGATTGGAGGAGTGGGTGATGGCGTCGAAGAACAGCAGCAGGACGACGGCAAAAAGGCTCGAGGCCATGAGGATCAGCCCGCTCAGGCTGACCCAATTACGGAATATGGAACGATTTGAGGCCACTTGAATTCAGCGGGACGTTTGCCGTTATTTCTTGAATGTCCGCATGTAGGCAATCAGCGCCTTCATCTGGTCGTCGGTCATGTCCTCGGCTGGCTTCATCAAGGTTTTGTCATCTTTTTTGAGACCTTCCTTAACGACCTTGAAAGCGGCGTCATCCTTCAATTCGGCCTGCACCTTGGCGTCGGTATAATCCTTGGCCCCGAGTTTCTTGCCCATTTTGGTCTCGCCCTTGCCGTCAGCGCCGTGGCATTTGACGCAATTTTTTTCGTAGAGCGCCTTGACGTCATCCGCCCGTGCGGAAGTGCTGAGAAGCGCGCAGACTGCTGTCACTATTACCAATGTTTTATTCATATAATGTTCCTCTCAAAAGTTCGCGATCTCTGGGTTTCCGGCCGCGAACTTCCTTGTGCCGGAAAATGGTTAATCCGCTGCCGCCTCCGCCGGGTGAGGCGCCGCGCCGGGCACCACGTTTTCCGCCGTCGGCAACTCCGGCGCCAAAAATAATTTAATCAGCACTGTCAGTATGATGAAAGGCAGCACGATCAGGACGGCGGGGAGCCACAAACCTTCAGCGCCGGTGAATTCCATCTTGTAACTCATGAAACCGCGCAGGCTCTTGGAAAAAAGCTGGCCGCCAATCACCACATTCCAGCGCATGGACAAAACCCCCGCCAGCAGCAGCGCCGCGCTGCAAAAATAAATCCGGCGGCGATTCAAGGCCGCGACCTTCCGCCCGATGAGTTGCATGGACCCCAGCAGCAGGAGAGGCGCGAGGGTGCCGAGACATACCTGCCCGATCAGCAGCGTGTAAAACAGCTTGTTTGTCGCCACCACCTTTAACACGTCAATCCCTTCCTCCGCCGAATAAAGCCGGTGCAGCCAGTCCAGCCCTTCTATGGCCGCGTCCAGCACCAGAACGTAAAAAAGGAAACGAACCATCAAATCCAGACACCGCATGTCCGCAGTGACCCGGCGCGCCCAGCACAGGAACATGTAGCCAAACACGCACAGCGCCATGCCGGATACCACCGCCGATATGATAAAAATGATGGGCATCAACACATTGCCCCACCACGGATTGGCCTTGATCGAGCCGAAAATAAAACCGACGTATCCATGCAGAAGAAAAGCCGAGGGAATTCCCACCACCGATATGATCCGGCCCATCCGCGCATCCAGACGCAGCGCCGGCTCGGACAGGTCGGTCGCCCCCAGGGTGAACGCGTGGTAAATGAGACCGCGCAGGCCCTTTTCCGTCTTCGACCACCCGACAAAATCCCGGCGGTAATCAAACCAAAGTTCCAGCAATAGCACCGCCATCAGATACCAAGCATAGACGAAGCCAAACATTGCCATGGGCGAACTGAAATGCGGCGTCATCATGATTTCATAGCAGCGTTCCGGGTGGCCGAGGTGGCATAACAGGGGCAGTGTGGCGCAGAGCATGAAAGACAACGCGGTCAGCAACGCCAGCCGGTAAACCGGTTCCAGCGCCTTCACATTGAAGACCCGCACCAGCGAAGCCATGATAAACGCGCCCGCCACCAACCCCGTCACATAGGGATAAACGACAATCAGCCCGCCCCATAGCGGAAGCAGGGTGCGTTCGTTGGGATACACATATCCCTGAATCTGCGGGATGACGGCGGCGGCGTTGGTAAGAAGGTTGGCGTCCATGGGATTTATCTGACCTCCTCATCCATGCCCGCATAGAGCACACGGGGACCGGTCCCCAGATTCGGTTTCAGCGCCTCGATTTTGTTGTTGGCGACGAATTGTTGCAGCGGATCGTCCGGCACCGGGTTTTTCAGATCGCCGAACACCCGCGCCTGCGAGGGGCAAATCTCCACGCAAGCCGGTTTGAGGCCGCGCGTTATCCGATGGTAGCACAAGGTGCATTTGTCGGCCGTGCGGGTTTCCGGATTGAAAAAACGGCTGCCGTAAGGGCAGGCCTGAATGCAAAAACCGCAGCCGATGCAATAATTCTTGTCCACCAGCACCACCCCGTCCGGCGCCGTGAAGGTGGCCCCCACCGGGCAGACCTGCGTGCAGGGCGAATGTTCGCAAAGATTGCACAGTTTGGGCACGAAAAATGATTTAAGAATGTCCTCCTTTGGCACCAGGGACTGGGTGAATCCGTTGATCCCGCCGTTGGGAGAATCGACAAATGTCTCGCCGCGGCTCTCGCCGGATCCCGCCTTGGGCTTGGTGATGATGTAGCGCTCTATCCAGGTGCGGAAATTATTTTGGGGAACGTTGTTCTCCTTCTGACAAGCCTCCACGCACAAGCCGCAGCCGATGCATCGGTCCACGTCCAGAGCCATCAGCCATTTGTGTTTGGTCGGGTCATAGGCGTCCGGGGCCGGTGAGGAAACCAACGCGTTCCGCACCGTCGCCTTGCACACGCGTCCGGCGGGCAGGGCCAGAATACCCCCCACAATCCCGGCCAGATTCTTCAGGACGCCCCGGCGGTTGATCTTTTTGATGTTTTCGCTCATGGAGTCTCGTTCGGTTGGTGGGGGACATGGCACTCGGTGCAAAGTCCGGCATAGTGGGTCTTGACGTTGATTTGATGGAGCCATTTCGGACGCGACGGGAGGGCTTCATGGCAACGCACACATTTGCTGTAACTGAGCTTGGGCAGCTTCACTTCGGGATTATCCACATGCGCTTGGGCGGGACCGTGGCAGGTTTCGCAGGAAAGCGTTTTATGTTCCGCGCCGGCCAGTTTTTTCACAATCGCCCCGTGACAGGACTCGCAGGTTTTTCGCCCCGCCCAATATGGCTCGCGGGCGGCAATCTCTTGGAGGGCGTTGCCCCGGTAATGGCCATACTGGCCAAAGGAAGGCGGCGTCAGAAGCTCCTTGGCCACGGAAAATCCGTAGACGATGGCAATGGTCAACAGGACCAAACGAATGATTTGCGGCGGCATCTTAAAGAGGCGAAACATAAGCTGATCTCGTCATCCTTTCTGACCGCCGCGCCGGGGTCCAGACAAGACCGCCGGCATGACAGGCATTGGCTCTCCAGACCGGATTTGGCTTCTCCGGCTGGAAGCGGGTTATTTTGCGAAAGCGCGCACCTTGGCCACCAGCGCCTTGATGTCTTCGTCCGTCACATCCTCCGCCGGCTTCATCTTGGTTTTATCCCCGTCCTTGATCCCTTCCTTGATGGCTTTGGTGGCTTCGGCGTCCTTGAACGAAGCCTGGTATTTGGCGTCCGTCATGTCTTTGACTTCCATTTTCTTGCCCATCTTGGTGTCGCCCTTGCCATCAACGCCGTGACATTTCTGGCAGCTCTTCTCCCAAATCGCGCCCACATCACCGGCCGAAACGGTCATTGTTGCGGCGGCAAGAGCAAGAATTGTTAAGGTGATTTTTGACGTCTTCATATATTATTTAATTGACAGTTACTGATCATTGACTTCATACAGGCAACGTTCCCGGATGGCTCCCGCGTCCGCCGCTCCATCCCTTCCGGCTGCAAGCACTTGGCGACGGACAAATCGCCGCCATTCCGTTTGTTTCCGAAAGCCTATCCGACCCCGGAATCCCCAGCTTCCCCTGAATTGTGATTTACTAAACCTTTTTTGCGTGACAACTTATTAGATTTGTTTATTAGCACCCATTCCAATCCAAGTTACGCTTCTTAATGCCGGGCCAGCCTCCGTAGTGACGCGGCTGGATTGTCATAGGTGCTGCCGTTGTGGATGCTCCCGTGACAGGTCAGCGTGCAATTGGCCCGGTTCGGGCCGGCGCTGGTGTAGCTCAGGCGATGGTTAAGCCCCGGCGTGACATAAGTGACGTTGAAGTTAATCAGGCCGGGCGCGCCCGCCACGCCGTGCGAATCGTGGCAGGTCGTGCAGGCGGTTTGATATTTGATAATGTGATCCGCATGGCCGGGAAAGCTTTGGTTGCTGAGAATGCTGTTGCGGCTATGGCATTTGTAGCAGAGCGCGTAGCTGGCGCTGCTTTCCGGCGTGAAATCCGCCGTCACCATTTGCCGTTCGAGCAGCGGCGCGTATATCGACCCGTGCGGCCCGCTCGGTCCGACCCCGCCCGCCCCCGGTCCTTGATCGTTATTGTGACAATCCGTGCAGGAAATGATGCTCGAAATGGTGAGGGGCGCGATCAAACTCGGGACGGACGGATTCCGTCCGATGGTTTCCAGCGGGTGGAACGACGCGTTGGAGGGCGCGAATTGCAGCCGTTTGTTGGTTTGCGGATATTGACGGCTCACCACCGCCGCCGCCTTGTCCCGGCTGTCGGCATGACAGCGGAAGCAGAGTTGATACTCCCGGATCGCCGGATTGACCAGCGTGCCGGCCGCGCTGACCCCCTTGACGCCTGCCAGCGGGCTGGAGGCCATGGCCGTTTTGACCTCCGTTTTGGCCGCCGACACCGCGCGCGAGGCATGGGGATTATGGCAGTCCGCGCAGGCCACATGGCGGGGCGGGTTGATCAAATCCTCGGCCGGATCGTGCAGATGTCCGGTCACGGTCACCGGATGGGAACTGAATTTGCCGAATTCGTTTTGGACGTTCTTCGCCGCCACCGTCCCGCTATGGCAGACGTAGCAACTTTGCTCCTCGGTCGCGGCCGTGAGCAGCCGCGCCTTGGTCCCGGCGTTGTGCGAAGTATGGCAATTATCGCAGGCATTCGCCGCCACGGATATCCGGGTGGAGGACGGCCACGGGTTCTGCCCTTGTCCATTCCACCTCGCGGGAGAGGTGTTGTGGATGGAACCGGTCCAGGCTGTGGGAACGTGGCAGTTGAGGCACAGAACGCCCCCGTCATTATTCTGCACCAGGAATTTGCCAAAGCGGTTGTCATGCGCATCGTGACAGGTGGTGCATTGCAGTTCCTTGTTGCTGTCCAATTTCACGTTCGTGGTCATCATGGTTGGATTCTTCAACTGCGGATCGCTCGCCACGAGAGTCGTGTCATAAACGAAGGAGATCGGATGATCGCCGGAAAGGTCGGTGCCAAAATTGGCCGGCCCCTTGGGCATGGTCGTCATGCTATTTCTCATGGCGACCGCTTTTGTAACGCTGTTTGTCATGCTGTTAACGGAACCGAGCGCCACCGTGCCGTCGTGGCAACTGAGGCACAGCCGGGAAGACCCGGTGGGCTGGCCGATCGTCGCTTTGGTCGTGCTGCTGCTGTAGGGAGTATAGGTGGCGCCCGAACTGGCGTGATTCCACAAAGGCGATTTTGGAGTCGCCTTGTGCGCGGTATGGCAAAAGATGCAGGTGTCGGATTCTATCGTCGCTTTGATCTGTCCTGTGCCGGTGACGGAAAGGTTGTGTTTGGATTGCAAGACGCTGGCCGCCTGGATCGGGCCGGCGCATAAAAGCGCGCCCAGCAGACAGAGCCAGACAGACAGGGCGGGACTCGTCCCGGACAGGCTCAATCCATTTTTGGGGTTTGGCAAACGCGTTTTCATGGTTCGATGCACTGGAAAACCTGCACCCGGCGATTATAAGAATCTGCCACAAATAATTTGTTGTCGCTGGAAATGGCGAGGCCCGCCGGCATCCAGAATTGCCCCGGCCCCGATCCCGTTGAACCCACATCCAGCAGGAATCGCCCGGACTGGTCGAAAATTTGCAGGTTGTCGAAAAGGGCGTCCGCCACATACACATTGCCCGCGCTGTCCGTCGCCACGCCTTTGGGCCGGGTGAAGTGACCGGAACTGTCGCCCCGTTCGCCAATGGCGCTTTGGAACCGGCCCAGAGTGTCGAATATCTCGACGCGCGAGTTCATGGCATCGGTCACAAATAGTTTTCCCTGCGGGCCGGAGGCGATGTGGGTGGGGAAATTGAACTCGCCCGCCCCGACGCCCCGCTTTCCAAATTGGAAGAGGAAGTGTCCGGTCCAATCAAAAACAACCACGCTGTGCAACTGCGAGTCGGCCACGAAAATGTGATCGGACAAAAAAGCCAGCCCGACGGGGCGCGCCAAGGGGTTGGTGATGGAGAAAAGCAGGTGGTCCGCGTCTTTAAAGGCCAGCACGGCGCCCAGTTGCGAGTCCGCCACCAAAAAAGTGTCCCGCTTTTTGGCCACGGCCACGGGTGACCGCAAAACGATCCCGCCGATTTTCTTCCACTGCCGGAATTTTTTGCGGCGCAGATCAAAAAAGCAGACGCTGCCGTTGCCGGTGTCTGTCACGCATAAATTACCTTCGTCATCCACCGCGATTCCGCACGGCTTTTGCAGGCGGCTTTGGTCTTTTTGAATTCCCGTGAACAGGGAACCCATGCGCGCCCAGGAGGAAGGTTTGATGCCCAGGTCGGCTGGCGCGGAAATGTTGCGCAGGAAAGCCAGGCGCGGTTGTTCCGGCGCCGCCGGCCAGACTGGCGCCGGCTTCACCGCCGCTTCGCCGGCCAAATGACCGGGAGCGGCCAGCAGCGCCAGCAGCAGCGCCGCGAAACCGGATGTTGAAAATCTGCTCATGGTCAAAAATTGCGCCTCAGCGTGAACGAGACAAAGTTTCTCAAATTGGTGCCGGATGAGATTTGTTGCTGGTTAAACTGGTAGGTCAGCGAAAGCAATAATTTGCCCACGGTGTACCTCAGGTGAGTGCCGGCGGTGAGCAGGGTCTGGGCCAAAGGTCCGCCTTGCTCGTTCCACACTCCTCCTTCCACGGAGATCTGCAACCTCTGCCCAAGCTGATCGGAAAGACGGGTGGTCAATGTGTAGTCGTCCACGGACATGTTTTCCATCGGATAGTGCGCCCAGCGTTCGTTGCCGTTCAGCGAGAGCGTCGCCGTCTCACTGGGTTTGAAGCTGGCTGATTGGTAGGCCGAAAGCGCGGTGTAGGAAATCAGATTCGCATGCTCCGTCTCATACGCCCCGCCCGCCTGCAGCCAGTTCCAGCGCACATCCGCGCCGGACAGCGTATCCGTGCTGTTCTCCAAAATAAAATCCTGATCGCTGTGGTTCTCCACCGTGTCGATTTCCGAGTGGACGCTGACCAGTCCCTGGAACAGGTCCAACCGCACTTGAAACTGTTCGGTGGAGGTGTTGTACGAGCCGGAGGGCTGGGCTTGAACGGTGTAATTCACCAGCACGGCCGAGTTGTTGGTCAGGTTGAGGGAGGTGGGGACGCGTTCCAACTGGGTCAGATCGCCCACCGCAAAGTAGGTGTAATCAATGCCCTTGATATAAACTTTGGTGCCGGTCGGGTCGGTGACCTTGTCCACCGAGATCACCAGGGGCTGGTTCAAAAATGTCGGAGCGCCGTCTTTCAACTTGTGTGGTTCGTTGAAGATGGTTGATGGGGCGCCGGAATTATTTTCCTGCTGCAGATCGTAGCGCACCGTGTTGCCGATGGTCAGATGGCCCCAGTCGCTCAATTCCTTGGTGTAGGTCTCGG
>CAZLEE010000109.1:0-14262 GCA_964558455.1 uncultured Verrucomicrobiota bacterium
AGCGGGGTGGGTCGGTTCGCCAAACGAATTGCGTGCCGCATTGGGCGGGGGAACCTGTAAAGCCACGCCGATTTTGTGCGGTTTGTACGTGCAAGGAGTTCCAAGATTCGCGGACGTGGAAGTAACGCGCCATTTTGGCTGGCGTTTTTACCGTGCTTAACTTTCGGCGGGGCCGAAACTTAAAAGGGGTTGTTTGCGGTCTCAGCGGCTCGCCGCTTCGACTTCAAAGTGCGGGCCAGGGCGGCTTTGTACAGGTGCAACGCGGCGGCATCGGTGCGGCCGCGGCAGACTTTGTCGCGAATCGCGGCGCAATATGCCGGACCGAAGCCAAGCGTGCTTAATGCGGCCTCCAGCTCGCAGATCGCGCCGCCCAGGTTGTGTCCGTTGAAGCGGTCCCGGCTCGTTTCGGCGGACGTGTTTTTCGCTGCCCAATAGCCGCGCCGGCGGAAGACTGCATTGGGGCCGCAGGACGGTTGCAGCGCGCCGGAGTCCACGGCGCGCCAACGAATCGCCTCAAAGTAGGCAAGCAGCTTGTCCAGGTCCCGATCCGACAGGCGTGGGTCTTTGCTGGTGCGGCAGCCGGCCACCGTTTCCAAAGCGTCGCGGTAGTCGTCATCAGCCAGGCCGGCTTCACGCTGGGCCCGCTTCAAAAGGATTTGCTGGGCGCGGGAAAACATAATCAGCCGGGGATAAGCTCTGTCAGATCGCCGCGCCGATGCGCCGACGCTGGCGCTGGCGATTGTTCGCGGCCGGCCAGGCGATTCCGCACGGCAGCCGGCTCCGAAGGGATAACGGCCGGCGCGGCGGTCTCCGGCATCGAGTCCAACTTGCCGTTGCCGCGCTCGCCCAGGGCAAGCTTAAGTTTCGTGTCAGACGGGATGACCGATTCGGTCATGGCCACCTTGATGTCTTCCGCAGTGGGAATCTTCCGGCCGGACCGCTCAGCGCGCCATTCAGCGCGTTTCGCGATAGCTTCCAACGCTGCCAGGCCACGCGCCGACACACACGCATAGACGGCCATCCGCTTCAAATCTTCGGCGGCGGCCCCCGGCAAAAGTGATTCGGCCACGGCCCGCAAATCCTCCCGCGAAAGCATCGGCGGCAGCGTTTCGTAATGGCCGACGCGACCGGTCAACTGCGCCGCATTCCAGCCCGTTTTCTCCACAGCCTTTTGCACCTCGATGAATTGAGGGGTGGAGATTAAGGCAATCGGCACGCCGGCATTTTTCATGGCCATCACCCACACGATCCGGCGGGGGAAGGCTTGCCGATAGTTGCTCTGCGGCCAAAGGCGCTGCGCTTCGTCCAGGACTAAAAGTAAATCGCCGGCGAGCAACACAGACTCCACGCGCTCCCGGATCTGGGCTGCTTTGTAGTTGAGCAGGCTTCCCAAGCCAAGGCCGCGCGCCAGCGCCCGGAAAAATCCAGCTTCATCGTTACTCGGCGGCACTTCCACAAAGCGCGCCTGGCCCGGATGCTGTTCGCACCAGGTCCGGGCGGAAAAGGACTTTCCCGTCCGGGCGTTGCCCTCCATTAAAGTCAGTTGCCGCTTTGCAAATGTGAACGCCAGCGTATCGTAAACGCGCTTGCCCAACTCGGTCACCACGCCGGCGCCCTTGGCCTTCACAAAGTCGCCATGGTAGTCGCGCAGCGTTTCAATCAGGCGGGCGAAATACCACGGGCCGCCGGTGGCCAACGTGTTAGACGCGGGATTAAGGCACATGTCGGTCAACTCGCGTTCAAGGTTGCTGGCCGGGCGGTTGTCTCGCCGCGTCTCCTCCCGTTGAGCGTTGAGTAAACACAAGTCATAAAATTTGGCCGCCGGATATGAGTTGGGATTTGCTTCCGCCTCCCTCCGCTCCTCCTCTTCCCACGCCGCCTTGCGCCGTTGGGCTGCCTCCCGCTCGTAATCAAACTCGTGAATATCGGCCAGAGCATCATCGGCGAGCGCATCCAACCGCCGTCTTTCAGCCTCGATCCGTTCCTGCGCGCAAGCTTGATTCTCAAGGCGTTTTTGCTGCCGGTAAAACCGGGCTTCATCGGTGGAAGGCGCGACAGCCATCAAGTCTGCCGGAATTTCCCCTTTCAGCGGAAATTCAAAAACCAAATCGGGGTCCAGTTCGGCCCGGATTTTTCGCACCTCTTCGCCCGTATAGACTGCCGCCCGCCCTTTGCGGATGGCTTGCATGGTGGTCGTGCCGATCCGGTCAGCGTAACGGCAGAACAAATCACGCACGATGGCCGCCAGTCCGCCTTCCTGGTGCGAAAGAAGTTGGATAAACCAAATCAATTCACGGTCGGCGGCCGAGTCGAGCAAGCCGCAACGTTTGGCCACCAGGTTGGCCAACAGGCCGCGCTCAAACTCAGGGCTGCTGGCGTAGCGTGCCTGGTTGAAGTTGGAATCGTCTGCCACTCTGCGCGTGGAACTCATGGTTTGTTGTCCTTTCCCTTCAGAAAATCATTCAGGTCTTTTATTTCGGCGTCCGTCACCTGGCCTTGGGTTCGTTCAGAAACCGCAATGCCAGTCTCGCGCATGATCTTTTGCGCCCGGCTGCGGGCTTGCTGCCGGCGCGTTGCAGCCTCACTGTGTTCAGCCTGACGCGCTGCAATCTGCTCGCCCAATTCCACGGCCGGCGCGGCGTTCAAGAGCAAACGCGACGGCAACGCAAACTTGGCCTTTACCACGTTGTAACGGGTCTTCGGATAGGACGCCTGGCCCTCGATCCGCGCCAGCTCGTTTTTCAAAATGCCCGATTCCGGCACAATGATGCTTTCCAAGGCATTCGGACTTTCCGATCGGGAAACGCAAATCGGGTTGGTGCGGTCCGGATTCGTCACAACAGCCGTCTCTGGGTTTTCCGGATCGAACCAGACGAGGGCTTTGCGTCCAACCAGGTGCGAAATTTCCTGCCCGCGATAATTGAACTTCCGTTTTCCAACCTGCACCGTTACGCCGTTCAGGGTGACCGGCAGCAATCGCTTGTCATGGGCGAGCAGGTAACGCAGGGCGGCGCTAAATTGCATCGGGGGATTTTCTTTGTCCTTGTACGCCTCAAAAGCCCGATCCGGGGACATGCCCGCGAGAATGTGCCCCTCCTGATCCGCCGCGTTGTATTGCTCTACAAGCTGGCCGATGCGCTGATTCCATTGGTCCTGCGAATAGAAATATTTTGAAGGATGAACTTTCCGCGCCTCCACTTCGGCCATCTGCTTGCGCAACGTTTCCGGCGCGTCGCGCCGTTCATCCCGGCCGCAGTAGCCCGGCTCCGCTTCCGCAATGTCCTGGAACATGCCCCAAACCCGTTCGATTGCTTTGGTTCGCGGCCGGATGGCGTGTTTGAACTTAACGCCAAACTCGCGCAAGCCCTGGCTGATCTCGGCAAACGTGAACGGGTCGGTTTTCCCCTGCAGCAAGTTCGCGCTCTTCCAGATTCCGCGCTCGAAATACAATACGTCCGGCACGCCGTACTCCGCAAAGATGTGGGTGCAAAGGCTGCGGATGGTCAGCGACGAATAGGATTTATGCGGCTCCAAAGCCCAGCCCACGATGCACAACGTCCGGAAATCAATAAAGAGAATCACCTGGCCGCGCGTCAAGGCAAACCAGCCGTTGCCGTCCGGGATGTAAAAATAGACCGGCACGGTTCCGTCATCGGCGGAAAGGCACTTCAAGGAAGAAATGCCGTCATAGCTGCGCGTGACATGTCCCTTGATGGCATCGAACGCACGCGGGCCTTGATGCATCACCGTCAAAATCTCAACTTCCGGGCCCACCGAATCCATGACCGACGCTGGCACATAGGATTTCTTGGCCACGCCGGCCTTGTAGCGTTGCAGCACTTCCGGGGAAAACTTGCCACCGCGCAGCAATTCCCGCCACGCGGGGGCAATGTCGCCGCGATAAGTGAAGACGGCCCGATGCACCAGCAAGTCGCGGTCATTCTCCGGCAATTGGAAACTTTCCCCGTTCCCCTCGCGGCCGTCGCGCAGCGCCTTGACATCGCCTGCAGACGCCTGGAGACGTTCCAACTTCCGATCAAAGGCCATGCGTAGCGCGTTGCGTGTGGGCGCCAGAAACTTGGCGCGGGCAAACAGGAACTCCCGCACGCGCCGGCCGGCCGCCTTGTCTGACTGCCCGGTGCGGACCAGCTCCGCGTACTTATCCAGGGCCAGCGTCCAAATGCCGTTGCGCTCGGTTTCGCTGGGGTCGTGAGGATTGCCACACGCGGCCAAGTGCTGCTCCAATTCCGTGAAGTCTTCCGCCATCGCTTCGGAAACAACATCCGCCGTGAACGCCTTTGGTTTGGGCTTGTCTGGCAAATAGATTTCCAGCCGGTTCCATTCCTCAAATCCGTTATCCCGCCGGATCGTGCGCGTGAACACTTCGCGCCAATATCGGGTTGTGATGCTATTCCCAAACACGCGCTCGTAATCCGCCGCGCCGGCCGCGTCCATTTCCGCCGATGTCAGCCGGGCATCGTGTTGGCGGTAAAGCCAAGGCAGGAGGGCGGCGCGCAGCTTGGTGGCCGCCTGGATGTCAGCGTCGCAAATCTTGTCTAGTGGCATCGGGGGTTCCCAGCGTGTGCGGGGCATGGTCAATAGCGCCTCAATCGTGCGGCAGCGCTGCCGCCCGGCTTCCACTTCCAGGCGGGCGCGGATCGCCGCCGGCAACTGTGCCAACTCCCACGCGGCAGCCTCATTGCCGTTCACCACCACGGGGGCCGGTGCCGGCGTGACTGCGCGCAGATGCCATTGCACGGCCTGGCGTTTCAAGCCCAGCGCATCAGCAATCTGTTTCGCGGTGAAAGTCATGGTCTGTTTTGGGTCACCGGTATCCGCCATTAGCATGCGAGCCAAATTGGGCTTCAAGGGCATCCACGCGCCGGGCCAATTCCGCCACGGCTTGAGGACTCATTTGGCTCATGGAGTCGGCCAATCGGTTCACCTGCTGCATAAAATTGTTAACGTTTGTGGCGTGGCCTTCCAGCATGTGAGCGGCGGCGTCCAGCCCGAAATCCGCCCGCGCGCCAGCCTCTTTGATTCGATTAACCGCCTGCGTACTTTGCAGCTTGTCGCCCAAATCTGCCTCCGCATCGCGGTCCTTTTCCACGCGCCCCCGATAATAATCCACGTCCGATTTCGCGTTGCCCTCGCCAATGTCCAACCCGGCTTCTTTTTTCTGGCCGCGAGCCAGGTCTGATTTGCCGGACGCAATATCAATGTTCGCACCTTCGTAGAGCGCCAAGTTCCGATCCCCCTGGGATCCAAACAGCTTGATAATGCGGTTCGCTTCGAGCGAACCGGCGCCCGCCCCCAAGTTTTTCATCGCCGCAAAATGAAACTTTTCAGCGAGGCTGGCCGAATCGTCTCCGCCGTATTTTGTCACAAAATCGTTTAACTGTTGGACCGTGTCATCGGTGACGCCCGTATCCCTTAGGGATTTTTTGGCATCTTCGCCATTCTGGATTTTGCGCCGGGCCTCTTCCATCTTGGCATCATTGGCCGCCTTTGCCTGGGCGGCGGCCTCGTATTGTTTCTCGGCATCCTGTTCTTTCCCGGAATCCACATGCTCGGCTATTCCCTTGTTGGCTTGCTGCCTGGCCAGCTCGCCCTCTTCAGCCACGTCCTGCGCGTGCTGCCGCGCAAGCTTGCGGGCCTCGTATTCCAGGTCTAGCTGTTCCTTCGCCTTGACGGCGGCCGCATGGCTCAAGATTCCGGCTTGCTCCATTTCGTCAACGGCTCTATCAGAAATCCGCTTCCGGGTTGAATCCTGATCGTTCGCGTTTTCAAACGACGCCTTCAACCGCGCCTCGTAAAGCTTGGCCTCGGCTTCGTAGGCGTCATGGGCATTGTGCAAAAAATTATGGAAGAATTCCGCCTGGGCCACGTCGGCGTGTTCCAGCGCTTCGCGCTGCACGTCTATGACCTTGGTCGTCGCCCGGTCCGCGTCCGCGAGTGCGTCGGATATTTTTTTGGATTCCTGTTTCTCCTTGTTGAGTTTTTCGATTGAGACCCGGAGCATTTCGATTCCGCCGAGCAGGAGAAACGACGCGCTCAACATGCCGCTATGGGACGCCTCAAATCCAGCCTCCATCAACGCAGCGCCGCCGGGTATCTCTGACCCCATGGCGTGCGCCAGCCGGCGCATAGACAAGCCGGATAGTTCCGCTTTTTCGCCGGCTTTGCCGAGAATCTTCTCCACATCGGCGCCGGAGACGTTGACGACGCCCATTTCCTTCGACAAGTCGGCGCTGCCGCCTTTAAGCTCTTCGAGCTTTTTCCGGGCCTCCTCTGCTTTCCCCTCACCGATCAGATCGAGGACGATTTGCAGCGACAGTTTTTTATCGGAATCAGCCATAGGTATCAGTGGGGTTAAAACGGGGTGGCGTTAAAGGCGAAAACCGGCCAAAAGCCAAAAACCGGGAATCCCCGCCACGGCCCGTTTGCCGGCCGGGGGGTAGGACCGGGCGCAGATTGCGCCCGACGCGCTGCAATAGGCTGCATTGCGCTGCAATGGCCGGAATTTTGCGTGCAGGCTTGGGACCAGGGTGCCTCGTAAAGCCGTTTTGGGGGGGTAGCCGTCACGAAATCCTCCTTGTTTCCAGCCAGGCGGCCACGCTTTGACGGCTAAAAGTCCAATATGCCTGGGGACCGTCTGCCACGTCCGGTCGCCGAATGGCAACGAAATTCTCCCGCGCTCGGCGGCACCAGTCGTTCCCCACTTGGAAAAGGTGCTTCAACTCCGTGCTGCGGACGTCCCGGCCCGGCAAAATCAGGTTGATGGCCTCCGGGAGTTTCAAGTTGCGCGTCGCGCCGATGCCCTGAATCGGCCCGGTTTGCAGCTCAACTGCCGAAAGCGCCAGGATTCGCGGTTCGCGCCGTTTGGCCCCGCGTCCGATGTCGAACGCCACCGGCAGCGAGCCATCCTCAATTTTCTTCATCACCTCGCCCCGCGAAATGTCCAGGAAGTCGGAAACGGTCTCAATGGACCAAAGCGGCCGGCGCAAGCAGTTCACCTTGATCGTTTGCAGCAATGCTTGGGGGCTAATGGTCATGTGTCGCTCCTTTCCGTATTTGAAGATAAAGCCGGCGCCCGTCTGCCGAGACCTTGCAGCGGGCCTGCACCGGTCGCAGATTCACCAGGCGCTCCACCGGCGCCGGCATGGTTCGCAGCCCCAGCCGGACCACGGCAGCGGGGCAATGCCCGCTGGCTGTGAACCGCCGCCAAGCCTCATCACATCCGCTCTCCGCTAATAGGCGTTCCAGCTCGCAAATGGCGTGCATCGAAAAAGGAACTCCGGCCGCCTTCGATCTGCGGCCGGCATTAGTAAATCGCGGGCGCAGGGCCTCGATACCGCCCGCCGCGAAAGCCTTTTGCCAGCGCCACAAAGACACCGGAGACGTGCCCAAAAGCCGCGCTGCTTTTTTGGCTCCAAGACTTGGTTTGAGCTGGTTGAAGGTGTTCAAGGCCTTGAAACGCTTCATGGCGATGTTTGCGGCTTTGGTGGACGGTGACGAGCGCATGGCAGGTAGGTTGGGTTAATGCGCGCAGAGCCGCGCACCTGGCTCATCATTTTCTCCGTCGCTGGAAGTATCGGCTTCCGGCTGAAAGCGGCGTCCAGGCATCGCCGGGCGCCGCTTTCAGACGTCTGCACTGTTAAGAAAGAGGGTGTCCCCGCCATGCTCCTGGCGGAGACACTTGCAAGGCTTGCGCCGGCCTTGAACGTTTGGCGCCCGCCCAAAATCACCCAGCAAAAGCGCCGGTTGAAGCTCTGAAAACAGAAACCCGCCGCCGTCAAGCCGTCACGCCCGGCGGCGGGTTGGCGCGGTATGCTCGCCGCACCACTGACCAGCGCAAAAAAGCGGTCCCTGGGTTCCGAATTCGATAAACCCGGCTGACCGGAAACATTCACGCTAGCCAAAGCATTCATGCGTTTGAATCCGCTGCCGCCGCCTCCGGAGCAGCAACGCTGGCGGTTGAACTTGCGGGTTCCGCGTCAGGCGCATTGGGTGTTGCCGGCGCGGTGGTGTTTTCGCCGTCATGCGCCGGCGCTGCGGGGGCCGTGCCAGGCGCCGCAGAATTCTCGTCAGGCTCCGGGGGGTACTCTTCCTTGAAGTCCCGCCCCAAATGGAGCTGTCCGCGCAACGCACGGTCAATGACCCCTCTCAAATCGTCCGCAAAAGAACTGTCTGCGCGTTGGTCCTCGATAAACCCTTGCCAGGTGCGCAGACGATGCAACACCCGCCAAGCCTCCGACATTTTCACCATTGCCATCGCATCTTCGTACTCTGGGGAGATGAACTTATTGGCCTCGAAGATTAGCGACGGCAGGTGTGCGAGGTAATGCCGGACAATGCCCTCAATCACAGCATTTGCCCCTTGCAGGTTCACCGGCTTTAGCTGGGAAACCAGCGTGCGAAGCTCTTCCAGCCGGGCTTGGACTTCGCGCAGCCGAACCTCTTTGGCGTACAGCTTGCCAGCCGCGTCCTCACTGCCCACAACCTGCGGTTTGAGATAGCCCATCTCGCGTTGCAGTTGCGCCTCCAAATCCTCCAAGCCGGTAATCTCCTCGCGCAACTCCGCTTCGCGGGCTGGCGCCAGTTCAAGCTGTTTGTCCAGCTCGCGCAGAAACCGCCGACAATGCGGGATCAGCGGCGCATTGTTCATCTTTATGGTGGCCACAACGTGGTTTTTAGACTGGATTCTAGTCGGTTCGCGCCCTATTGGGTCCGGGTGCCCGTGGCCACGAACGGCGCCGGACTCTTCGAGTGATTGCGACGGCGGATGACAGACTCGCGCACTTGCTCACGCGTCATGCCTCCGGAGATTGTTAGCATGATGCGGTTGACTTCCAGCTCGACTTCGTCCGTCTCGCGCTTCTGGGTCGTGGCGGCGGTCACCCTGGTTTTCAGGTCCGTGTTTTCGGCTTGCAGTACCTTGATGGCTGCGATGATGTCGGCCTCGGTTGCCGTGGCCGGCAAGCCGAGAAGTTCATTGATTTTATTGTTCATGGGCTATGGGGGGTGTGATTTTGCGATGGTGTGGATTGGTCAAAACGTGCTGGTCCGAGGCAACGGCGAACTGGGTAATTTTTCCGGCGAGGGCGGATAAAGCGAAGCATTAGATTGTCCGGCAGCGGCGGCCAGGCCAGGATAGCTGTCCAAGATTTCGCTCCGGGCTGACGCCAGCGGGAGTTTCTTGGTTTGGGCCAAGTAGGCCATCAAAGCCATAAACACGTCTTGAGCGTGCAGTGGCGTCGCCTTCCCACCGTTGGCCTTCCAGGCCTCTGCAAAAACATCGTCTGGCGTGTTCGCTGGCAATTGCATGGCCGGCAGGTAAAAAGCCTTGTTGGCACCCGCCGGCGCTGGCGCCGGCAGCGAATTTGATAGCGCTGCGGGATCGGCAGCGCTGGGCGCCGATTTCTCCGAGATTTTCGCGTACAGATCGGGCTCTGTCGCCTTCACCTGTGCCCACGCGGTGTCGAGGCTCACACCCTGCTCGCGCACCAACCGGCTGACTTCAGAGGTGAATGTGGCGGCGGCCCGCGCTGGTGTTATGGTGTTCGTGTCGGCGCCAAGAAGCTTGGAAAAACTCATATTGGGGGATTGATTGGGGGTTGTGGTTTGTGTGTCGGTCTCGCCGCGGGGGTTGTTTGGCGCTGGCGTTTGGGCTGCTGACTTGGGGAAAACCAGATCATTTATCGCGGCAATTATCTCGTCAGTTGAAGCCGTGCGCAGCGCCAGCCCCTTGCCAGCCAGTAGATCCCGGACTTGTTGTGTGAATGTCGGTTTGGAATTCATCGTTGCTTTTGGCGGTTGTCGGCCTTGGGGCGGATTGTTTGTTGTGCGGATTCAACTTCGAGCAGTTTGCTCAGACGAACGATCAGCGGCAGGGATTGCCGCTCGCCTGAGATCACCCGGTACAGGTGGCCAGGCGTGACGCCCAGCAGCTTCGCCCGCCGGACAATGTCCAGCCGGTTCGACTTTCGTTTCTTCGTTTTCCGTGTGCGGCAAACCATTTATGAATACACTTATGCCATATATGGCGCTTTGTCAACCTTTTATTTTATTAGATAATTGGCGGACATGGATGACCCAATCAGACGAGGGGATTCGCAGTTGTTACGCGAACTGGGTGCCCTGTTCGCCGCCGCCCGTAGAACCAGCGGCCTTTCGCTGAAGGCTATCAGCGGCATTACAGAAATCTCCCCGTCCCACATTCTTCGAATGGAAAGCGGCGAGCAGGACTTCACCGTCACAAAATTTTCGCGCCTTTGCGATGCCTTGGGAATCCCGGTTGGACTCGCCTTGGAATGTTCGCGGTTGCACACGAGGGAGTTTTTTCGCAAAAACGCCCCTTTCCACGCCGAATCCCCGCAATTGGCCATCAAGCTTTTCGGAGGTGTGTATAACAAAGCCTCCGCAATTGATGCCGAAAAACTGAGTCAAAACACCACTTATTCCGAGGCAATCGAATGGTTGCTCGTTACGGCGTCCAGAACCGTTGCGGCTTTGCTGATGTCCGCGAATCCCGAATTATTAGCAAGGCAGGTTCATGGTCCGCCTGCCGCAGTCCGGGAAAGATTGCTATCTTTTGCCGGACGAATAGACCCGTTGGCCAGCGTTACTGAAAGACTCGGAATCCTCAAATCGTTGGCAGCGCGGCCTTATTCCAAACTGAAAGCGTTGGGCATCCTGGATGACAAGATCGTGTTCGATTACATTGTGTCTAAGGCCTACAAAAGCTCATACGAACCGAGTTTCAATATCCAGAGATTTCTGCTAGCTGAACCAGAAACAGCCGGCGTCCTTGACAGTGATTTGGAGGGTGCGGCAAAACCGTCCTTAAAATTGGACTTGACAGAAACGTTAACACAATCCAATATCGCCGACGTGAAACCCTTGTGGCCAGCTCTTAAGCGACGCCTTCAATCAGCTACATCAGAAACCGGCAAAAAGACCGAACTTGCGAAATTTCTCAAGTTGGATTTGACCCGCGTTTCCCAGTGGTTGACCGATAGCAAGTCCTCCCGCGAGCCTGGCGCAGAGTACGCGCTCCAAATGCTTCATTGGGTCGAGCAGCAGGAGCGTCAAAAATGAAAAAGCCCTGGCAGTGTAATCACCACTGCCAAGGCTGAAAGACCCGGAAACATGAAAGTTCTATGCTAAACACGTCCCGCGTCCTCACTAAAACTGCCTCAAATCCCCCGAAAAATCAAGCCGGAACACCTAACCCGCGCAGCCTCAACGGCAAAAAGTCCGCCGCCGGTACCGCAAATCCAAAAACAATGACTCTGGTTATCTTTGAGCCAGACGTTGAATATTGTTACGATGAGGAATCCCACGTACAAGAGGTGTTTGAAATCCCCGTCGTTCAGTTCATCCGCCTGCAGCTCCGGGCCCAGGAATCCGGCCGCCCGCTGGCGGAGCTGCTCCGCGCCGGTCTCATCCAGGCAGCCACGGCGCCGGCGCCGGCCCCAAGCAAGGCAACCGTGGAAAACTATGAATCCGACTTTCTAACCCCTGCCGACAGGCTGGAAGCCGCTCAGGTGCAGTCGGCCGCACTTCATCGCCTGCTGGCCGATAGCCTCAGTATGGTCAGGGACAGTTTTTACAGCGATGACACCAACTGGGGAATAACAGAGTTAATCCAGCAGACCAACGCCCGGTTGCAACGCGCCATCAACCTCGCCACCGCCGCGCCTGCCCGCAGCGAGGAGGTGGCAGCGTGAAAAACTCCGATCAACCCACCGAGCCGGCGCCCAAAGCGAAACAACCGGCGACGACAATTGCCAAGGGTTTCGTCATGGTTAATCTCTCATCCCAGGAACAAAAGGATTTACGGGCTCTGGCCCACAAATCTGGCATGTCGCTGCGCGATGCTTTGCGCTATGCACTTTTTGATGTGAGAACTCATTTAAAAACGAGCGCACGCGTCAAACGATTGACGGGGATGGGAGCCTCTGAACAATGCCGCTTTTTCAATTACGGATGCGGGCTCAACGCGAATTAACCAACCGCGTCCGGCCATACACCGGCCGTCGCAAACCACACCATAAAAAATGAGCACAGAGAATCACGAGCAGCGGATCGCCGAACTGGAAGCAACTACTGCCCTATTGTCGCGGTGCATGGTCTCCATGATTATCGGTTTTGGAAAGGCTGCGGACTACCAAAAGGACGCGATGGTCCAAATCCTTGAGCTTATGTCTTCACAGGAGAACGTAAACGAGCAGATCTTTAGAACTGCCGCTCTCGGAATTCCTGACGAGAGGGTGAAGAGTGCTTTGGAGGATGGCCTAAACAAAATGCTATTTAGGCGAGACCAGACAGACGCCATGATTCAGGCGTTAAAAAATGCGCCAGCGCCTTCCTCCGCGACGGCGGCATTGATTCCACCCGCTGCACTGCCGACGCCGCCGGCGTCGCCCGCAGCGTAACCGCATTTCCCCGCCAAGCCGGCCAGCTCGCCCTGGCCGGCTTTTTTTGCGCTATTGACTGTCCAATTGACCAGCCTATGATTGAACCCATGAAAGCCCTGCTTTCATTGGCCTTCGCGGTGGCACTGGCTCACGCTGCCGTCGCTGCCGGCATTTCCCATTTGGAGTTGAACGAAACCACGTACACAAATATCACCGACGTGCATATTTCCGGCGGCCGGGCCATTATCCTTTACCCTGGCGGCGGCACCTCCGCCACGCTCGACAAACTGCCGCCGGACTTCCTGGCATCGTGGGGCATCGGCGCAGATAAACAGGCGGCCGCCAATGCCGCGACGGCTCAGAAAGAAGCCAAAGACTTGGAACACGCCATCGAGACCGGTTGCTTCCGCAAAGTGCATGGCGTGGTTTACGACACGCGCCGGCGCCAAGCCGGTTGGGTTGTCTTTCAAAACGTTAAAATCTATCAAATCGTGGATGAAGGTGCCCTGGTTGACTCCACCCCAGGCGATTATTCAACCGTGCCGATTCTTGTTAAAAATCTGCCGGACACCGTTGGGGATAGTGACTACATCTCTTTTGCCGCATTGCCGGACGGAACTTTTTCCTACGAAAACAAGGCTGGTAATGAACGCGTGGTGCGAGCATATAATGCCGGCCAGATTTGTGACCGGTCGGAAATCCCGCCCGCCGTGCTGGCGGGCACCAAACCGTTTGAAGTCGTAGTCAATGTCGGCGAGCGCAACGCATCGGCCCGCGACGTCGTTTCGGAGCTGCCGGAAAGCGACGATTTGATGGCGTCTGGCTCGGGATTTTTTATCACCGATGACGGCTACTTCATCACCAATGCGCACGTCGTAAAGAATGCGCGCCGCGTAAAAATCAAAGTAAACACAAACGCGTTTCCGGCAGAGATTGTCCGGCAGGACACCACCAACGATTTAGCGCTGCTCAAAGTGGCGGGGCATTTCAAGCCGCTTTGCCTGGCCACCAATGCGGGGGAGCTGGGACAAGCCGTGTTCACCATCGGCTTTCCTGACATTCGCTTGCAGGGCACCGACCCGAAATATACCGATGGGAAAATCAGCAGCTTGAACGGCATCAAAGACGATCCGGCCGAATATCAAATCAGCGTCCAGGTTCAGCCTGGCAACTCTGGCGGCCCATTGGTGGACCAGGCCGGCAATGTGGTTGGCGTCATCGTGGCCCGGCTGGACGATTTTGCCGCGCTGGCATCCATGGGCAGCCTGCCGCAGAATGTCAACTATGCCATCAAAGGGAGCATCCTTCACGACTTCCTCGCCGGGATCCCAGAGGTTAAGTCGGCCACGCCTGCGGGCCCGGCCGCGTCGGTCGTCGCTGCCGCCCAGCAATCCGTTGCCATGGTTCTGACTTACTGATCTTGCCTGTATCCCGCTGGCCGTCTGCCGGCCGGTTGCAGCTCACCGGCAGCAGCCGTGCAGATCGGCCGTGCAGGCGCGTACAGACTGCCGTATTTTAGGACAGTTAAGTGAGTTTCGGCCGTTTTTGCTCTTTGCACCTTGCACGTGGTTTGAGCCGCTCCAATTCTGTGCGCTTCCACGTGCAAGTGGCCGTGTTTATTGGGGATTCTTCTTTGCACGTCCGAAGCGCACACCGCCCGGAAAAGCGCACAAGCGATTGTGCCTTAAAGCGCCCGTAAGTATCTGATTTGCAAGGTAGTTAAGGGTATTTAAGGGTATTTTACCCAATTCCAAGGAAAGCGCACAGCATCACCGTGGCTCAACACTAGAGATTTAATGGTGCCGACGGAGGGAATCGAACCCACACATCCTCACGGATA
>CAZLEE010000110.1:0-14037 GCA_964558455.1 uncultured Verrucomicrobiota bacterium
TGGCTGTGTTATCTGCCTGCTTGCGCAGACGAGTTGCTTGTGCCGCGACTTGTTTGTTGCTGTTTGTCAGCTTCCAGCTTTTCGCCGGGGTGCCGAAACTTCATCATTGGATACATCCCGATTCGTGTGATGCGACGCATTCTTGCGAGTTGACTTTGCTGTTACAAGGCCAGGTGGACACCGCAACGAGTGAAGTGCTGGTCAGGACGTTTACATCGGTGTTGCTTCCCGCCGTGCCGCATGCCGGCATCGTGGTTGTTGCTTCCGACCTTTTCCAGATTCAACCCGGTCGCGCTCCGCCCCTTGCCTAAATCCTCTGTTGGTTTGGTCTTCACAAAAGCGTTGGGGTTTGTACCCGCGTTTTTCGCATTCGGAATTATCTTTGGACAATGCAGGCAATGGTGCCCTTATGAATCGTTACGTCAGTATTTTTACCGGGATTGCAGTAGTTTTTTGCATGGCAGGAATGGCGGCCGGACAAATGGCGTCTTCCGTGCAGTCGCATCTTTCCCGCCAGGAGGCGGTCCACGAGGCGCTGGCTCATAATCCCGCCCTGACCGCCGCCCGCGAAATGGTATCCGAAGCCAAGGCGCAAATCACGATTGCCACGGCGATTCCAGACCCCCAGTTGGTCACGGAGATTGACCAGGAAAGAAACTGGCTCAACCCGGCCTCTGGCTCGGAGCGGGACATCGGGGTTCAATTTACGGTGCCATACCCTTACCGGACCCATTTGGCCGGAAAAATCGCCCGTGCCGGTTGGAAGGAAGCCCAATATTCGCTGGTGCAACTGCAGCAACAAACCGCCTCCCAGACCGCTCAGGCTTACGATGCCTACCTGGTCGCCATGCGCCATCGCGACGACCTGTTGCAAAGCAAGGACATAGCCGGGCAATTTCTGAGCAGGAGTGAAGTTCGCTACCGCGCCGGCACGGTGGCGAAATTGGATGTGCTCAAAGCCAGAGTTGATTTGGCCAAGGCGGAAAACGACTTGATTGCCAACGAGCGGGCCATCGTCACATCCCGCGCCAGCTTGAACCGGCTGATGGGCCGCCACATGCGCGACAACGTGGAGCCTGCCGACAAGCTGGAGACTTTCCGCGCCGTGCCGGACTTGGTGTATCTGGAACAAATGGCGATCAACTCCCGGCCGGAACTATCAAGCATGAAGAAGCAGCGCGAGGCGGCTCATGATTCCACGGTGCTGTCGAAAAATTTCTGGGTGCCCGACCTCAACCTGACCCTGTGGCGCAGTTATATTGACGGCGCGCCTGATTCCTACAAGTTTGATGGCGGAATCACGTTCCCGTTGTTTTTCTGGCAGCACCAAAAAGGGGCGGTGGCCCAGGCCGAACATCACGAACTGGAGTTAAAGGCGACGGATTCGGATCTGCAAAACCAGATACTGCTGGATGTTTACAACTCTTACGCCACAGCCACCACCACCTGGCGGCAGGCCGTTTATCTGCGCGACCAATTGCTGCCTGAAGCACTCGAAGTTTTTAAAACCACTTTCAACAGCTACAACCTTGGCGGGTCGTCCGCGCTTGATTTGCTCAGCGCCAAAAGCACCCTGGTGGATGCCCAAAGCCAGTACACAGACGCCCTGGGCGCGGTCAACGACGCGCTGGCCGACTTGGAACGAGCCTTGGGATCCCCAATTCCGCCGACCCCTGCCGGAGATTCCCATGAAAAATAAATTTTACCCAATCATTCTTGCCGTGGCCTGCGCCGTTATTATCAACGGTTGCTCGCGGCAACCCGAGCCAGCCGGATCGGCGGACGCCGCGACCACGGCCAGCAATGTGACTTTGACCGCCACGCAGCGGGAGAAGATTCACACGCAAAACATCCGGCGCTCCACCTTTCACAAGACGATTGAAACAACCGGGACCGTCGGCTTTGACAACGATCAGGCGACGACCGTGCTTGCGGCTTTTTCCGGGCCGGTTACCAAATTGCTCGTGTCGCTCGGCGATGAAGTTAAAGTCGGTCAGCCCCTGGCCATGATTTGCTCGCCCGACTTCGCCGCCGCCATCAGTGGTTATCGCAAAGCCCTGACCACGGCCAGAAATGCCCGGCACATTGCTGATGTTGACGAACAGCTCTTCAAGGGCGACGCCATTGCCCGCCGTGATCTTGAGCAGGCCCAGGCAGATGCCAATAATGCGGAAGCGGATCGCGACGCCGCGTTGTCACAGATTCGTTCCTTGGGGGTGGACGACAAGACCGTTGAAGAGGTGGAGAAGAATCAACCCGTGAGCCAGGGCCAGGCCATGATTCGTTCGCCCATCACCGGGACGGTCGTGGAGAAACTCATCACGCCGGGCCAGCTTTTGCAGGCTGGGTCCACAGCGTGTTTTACAGTGGCGGACATGTCCCGGGTTTGGGTCATGGCCAACATTTTTGAATCCGACCTTTCCGACGTGCGGGTCGGCGACTCAGCCAAAGTCAGCACAGCCGCTTCGCTGGAGAGCTATCCCGGCACGGTCGATAACATTGCGGCAATCATTGATCCGGCCACACACGCCATCGGGGTTCGGGTGCTGACAAAAAATGCTGATAACATTCTCAAGAAGCAAATGTATGTCCAGGTGGCGATCCAGTCCTCGCATGAGAGCGCGGGGTTGCTCGCGCCGGTTTCGGCGGTTCTACGCAACGATGAGAATCTGCCCTTCGTTTATCTGAGCGCGCCGGATGGCTCTTTCGAGCGGCGGCGTGTCAGCTTGGGATCGCGCGTCGGCCCTGATTATGAAATCACGTCCGGTCTCAAGGAAGGCGAGAGCATCATCGTCGATGGCGGTCTCTTTATTCAATTTTTGCAAAACCAATGAACGATACGTTGCCATTGCCAGACCCGCCGCCGCGGACATCTTCGATCATCAACCGCATGGTCGCTTCCTCTCTGCGCCAACGGTTTCTGGTTGCTTTCATGACCGCTCTGCTGATTGCCGGCGGTTGCTTTTCCCTGAACCGGTTGCCGGTTGACGCCTATCCGGATTTGTCGCCGCCGATGGTCGAAATCATCACGCAGTGGCCGGGACGCGCCGCGGAGGAAGTGGAACGATTGGTGACCGTGCCAATCGAAATTGGAATGAACGGCCTGCCGCAAATGGCCGTCGTCCGCTCCATCTCGCTTTACGGTTTGTCGGACGTTATCCTCACCTTTTCCGACAACACGGACAATTATTTTGCGCGCCAGCAAGTTTACCAGCGAATCGCCGATCTCACTCTGCCGGCGGGGCTGACCCCGTCTGTCGCTCCGCTCTTCTCACCCTCCGGTCTGATTTACCGTTATGTCATCCAAAGTCCTGACCGTTCGCCGATGGAACTGAAAACCATCGAAGATTGGATTCTGGAACCACAATACAAAGCTGTGGCCGGCGTGGCGGACGATTCGGGATTCGGCGGCAAGACCATGCAATACCATGTGCTGCTGGATCCGGCCAAAATCGCCGGTGTGGGATTGACGGTTCCCTCCGTGGTCGCTTCGCTGTCGGCCAACAACGGGAACGCGGGCGGCGGGTTTTATCCCCAAGGCGGCCAGTTTTATTATGTGCGGGGGTTGGGCCGTTTGAGCACGGTGGAGGACATTGGCAACGTCGTATTGGCCGTACATAACGGCGTGCCGGTTTTGGTCAGGGACGTGGGCCGAGTTGTGCTCGGCAACGCGCCGCGCCTGGGCCAGTTCGGTTATCTGGACCAGGATGACGAGGTCGAAGGCGTCATCCTCATGCGCACGGGCGAAAAGACCCAAAGCGTCCTGAAACGGGTCGAGGCGAAAACCCGTGAACTGAACGAAAAAATCCTGCCCAAAGATGTTCAGGTTCATCCGTTCTATGACCGCAGCGATTTGATTCAGTTGACAACGCAGACGGTCGAGAAAAATTTGTTGCGCGGCATGTTTCTGGTCGTGGTCATCCTGATCTTCTTCCTCTACGATTTTCGCGCCGGCCTGATTGTGGCGACGGCCATTCCGCTGTCGCTCTTGTTCGCGTTCATTTGTCTGGACCTCAAAAATGTCTCGGCCAATTTGCTTTCCATCGGCGCGGTGGACTTCGGCATTCTGGTGGATGGGGCGGTGGTGATGGTTGAGAATATTTTTCGTCAAATTGCCGCCCGTTCGGGGGAGGGAAAACCTCTCGCCATCAAGGAAGTCATCATGGATGCGGCTGCGGAAGTGGACCGGCCTGTTTTTTACGCGGTGGCGGTCATCGTCGCGGGTTTTCTGCCCATTTACGTTCTCTCAGGACCATCGGGCAAGCTCTTTAAACCCATGGCCGACACAATGATTTTCGCGCTGATTGGATCGTTGCTGATCACGCTGATTCTGTTGCCGGTATTGTGTTCCTGGATGTTTCGAAAAGGGGTTCGGGAACGCCGCAATGTGATTTTTGAGAAAATCAAATCCATCTACACTGTGGGGTTGGATGCCTGTCTGGCTCATCCGTGGCTGACCACATTCTCTTCGTTTGTTGTGTTGGGCGCGTCCTTGTTGTTGATACCGGTGATCGGGGCGGAATTCATGCCGCAACTGGATGAAGGCGCCTTGTGGGTCCGGGCGACCATGCCTTACACCATTTCCTTTGAGGAGGCAGCCAGGCTGTCGCCGCAAATCAGGCAGGTTCTCCGTTCCTTCCCGCAGGTAACGACGGTGGCTTCGGAGTTGGGCCGTCCGGACGACGGGACTGATCCCACCGGTTTTTTTAATGTGGAGTTTTACGTTGGCCTCAAGCCTTACGCGGAGTGGACCGGCGAATACCGAAGCAAAGCCAGACTGATTGAGGCTATCAATAACAAGTTGTCGGCCTTTCCGGGCGTCATATTCAACTACACGCAGCCCGCCGAGGATGCCGTGGACGAAGCGGAAACCGGCCTGAAAAGCGCCCTCGCCGTAAAGATTTTCGGCCCCGATCTGCAAACACTGGAGAGCAAGGGCAAGGTCATCAAGAAGGTTGTTGAACAAGTGCGCGGCATTAAAGATGTGACCTTGGTCCAGGAGTTGGGCCAGCCCAGTCTGACGATCAATATCGACCGCGCCAAAATTGCCCGCTACGGCATCAATGTTGCCGACATCAATGGTTTGATTGAAGCTGCAGTCGGCGGGGCCGCCGCCACGCAAGTTGTCCAGGGGGAAAAGCAATTTGACTTGGTGGTGCGTTTGGATGAAGCCTATCGGAACACCCCGGAAGCCATCGGCAACATTCTCGTCTCCACGCCGGACGGCCAGCAAATCCCGCTGAAAGAATTCGCCGCCATCAAGGTTGAGAGCGGCGCCTCGTTTATTTACCGCGAAAGCAATTCCCGCTACATCGGCGTCCAGTTTTCAGTGGAGGGACGCGACCTTGCCGGGGCGGTTGATGACGCCAGAAATCAAGTCAAGTCGAAGGTGGCGCTGCCGGAGGGGTATCGGCTGGATTGGGGCGGCGAATATACCGAATACACCAACTCGCGCCAGCAACTCCGCATTATTTTGCCCCTGACGTTGATGGTGATCTTTCTTTTGCTCTTTGCCCTTTACAGTAATTTGAAATTCCCCCTGATTACCATTCTGGGAGTATTGCTTTCCGCGCCGGCGGGCGGCCTGGCCGCGCTCTGGCTGACTCACACGCCATTCTCGGTTTCTTCGGGAATCGGTTTTCTGGCCTTGTTCGGCGTTTCGGTGCAGACGGCGGTTGTTTATATTTCTTACGTCAATCAATTGCGGCGGCGCGGCATGGATATTACCCGGGCCGTGCGCGAAGGGGCGATCCTGCGGCTCCGGCCCATAACGATGACGGCGCTGGTCGCCGCGCTCGGCTTGTTGCCGGCGGCCCTGGCCACGGGCGTGGGTACGGATTCCCAGCGGCCTTTTGCCCTGGTCATTGTCAGCGGCCTTTTCACCCGCATCCTGATCAGCGTCTTTCTCATGCCGGTCTTATATGCCCTCATGGCCCGTCCGGGTGACCGTTTGGAAGTGTGAACGCTTTTGCCGGGCGGGGAGGCGATGCCGGAATGTCCGGGACGTCCTAAACTCGGCTTGTCTTTTGAGGGTAAACGTTTAGATTTACTGGATGAAGAACGACGTTTTGCCCGTCGAAATCCGCGGAATCCTTCCGGCTCCCAGCGGTTGCGCGGTGTTCGTCGGCAATGCGCAGAAAATTTTTGTCATTCATGTGGAACATTCCATGGGCGCCATCATCGGCATGTTTCTGAGGGATACCCCAAAGGAACGTCCTTTGACCCATGACTTGATCAACAGCATCCTGAATGGCTTGAACGTGACCATAGAGCGGGTTGTCATCACGGATTTGAAGGATTCGACGTATTATGCGCGGCTGATATTGCAGCAGGAAAATGAATTGGGGCGGAAGATCGTCGAGATTGACGCGCGTCCCAGTGATTGTCTTGCTTTGGCCACGGCGCAAAAACGGCCGATCTATGTTTCCGCGTCTTTGTTTGAACAAGTCGATGACATGACCGAAGTGCTCGACCGCATCAACGAAAATCCGGGTGAAACCGGCGAACAGGAATAACTGATTTTCATGCCGACCGCCGCCATCGCCAAAGCTCCCGTCCTCCTCGTCTGTGGTGACGAGGAGTTCGGCGTCAAGCAGAGGGCGCGCGAGGTTTTCCAAAAGTGGTGCGAGGAACTGGGAGGGATGGATCACGAGATTGTGGATGCCAGCGCGGGCAACGCGGGCGAGACGTTGAAGTGCCTGGGCAAGTTGCGTGCGGCTTTGCAGACACTTCCCTTTTTCGGCACGGGCAAGGTGATCTGGCTGCGGGACTGTAATTTTCTGGGCGAGGAGCGCGCCGCTTCAGCCCAGGCAGTGACGGAAAATCTGACCGGTCTGGCCCAGGAATTGAAGGGGTTTGCGTGGCAAAATGTCCGGCTGCTCATCAGCGCGGGGAAAGTGGACAAGCGCAAGACGTTTTACAAGACCCTGGAAAAGATCGGTTCGGTGGAGACTTTTGCCGGCTGGTCGGAGAGCCGCGACTGGGCGGAGCAGGCGCAAGCCTGGGCGGCGCGCGCCTTGCGCGAATTGAAGCTGGAAATATCCGGCGAGGCGCTGGCGTTGCTGGTCAGCCAGGTCGGCCCGAACGCACGGATGCTTGACAGTGAGATTGAAAAACTTGCCCTCTACGTTGCGCCGCGCTCGCGCATCGGGGTTGAGGACGTGGAGGTGATCACGACCCGCAACAAGCAGGCGCGCGCGTTTGCGCTGGGGGATGCGCTGGGGGACCGGCAACTGGCCCGCTTGCTGGCCTGTCTGGACCAGGAATTATGGGAGATTCGCCGGGATCCGCAACGGAGCGAAATCGGGCTGCTTTACGGTCTGGTCAGCAAAGTGCGCGTCCTGATATTTCTGCGGGAGATGCTGGCGCATGGCTGGCTGAAACGGGAATCGGACTTCAACCGTTTTAAAACGCAGTTGGCCCGGGTTCCGGTTGATGCCTTGCCTGACGACAAAAAACTTAATCCGCTGTCGATGAACCCTTACATTTTGTTCCGGGCGCTGCCGCAGTCCGGCAATTACACCCAGGACGAATTGATCGCCGCGATGGATCTACTTTTGCAATGCAACCAAAAACTAATTTCGCGCAGCCTGGACACGTCCGTTGTGCTGCAGCAAACCCTGATTCAAATTGTCAGCCGGCCGGCAGATGCGGCTTCGGGCGAACCAAGACGGGCGCGGGCTGCATGAATCCTGTTTCAATTTTGCCATTTGCCGCATGAACCCATCTCCCGCAAAATTAATGGTCGCCGTGTTTGCCACGACTGTTTGCATCAAGATCAACGGCCGGGCGGATTTCACCTTGAGCATGGACCTCAAGAAGTTGATCGGCGAATTTTGGACAAAGGGTTATAACCATTTCATTTTCGAGTTGCAGGATTGCCTGACCATGGACAGCACGTTCCTGGGAGTTCTGTCCGGGATCGGACTGAAATTTTCCGGCGGCGAAAATGTGCAGGTCGGCGCGCCGCTGGAACTGTTCAACCCCAATTCCCGTATCGCGGAGACGTTGGAAAATCTCGGGGTGGTGGATTTGTTCTCGGTCAAGCATGGTTCGCCGCCGGTGTCCGGCCTGTTTGAGCCGTTGCCTCAGACGTCAGGCAGCACCCAGGCGGAGTTGACCCAAAACTGCCTTGAAGCGCACGAAACATTGATCGCCATCCATCCCGAAAACGTGCAGAAATTCAAGGACGTGACCCAGCTCCTGTCGGACAATCTAAAGCGGTCGGAAGCCGGCGGCGACGCTTAAAAGTAGCCCGGACCGGCTGCGGCGAACTACGATTTCGGGACGTAAATTGCATTAAGCTGGTTGCCGAAGATTTTGGTTATCGCGGCTTTCTTGTAGCCTACAGTGGACAGGAAATTGGCCACGGTTTCTTCTTCTTTGACGTCGGCAGCAGATCCTGCGACCACGACCGCTTCCACGCATAGCACTCTCGGTCTGTATTTCGTCCAGTCGTTGCTTTTCAAGACTTTCAAGTCCATCCCCTCAGTATCGACCGTGCAAAAATCCACAGTTTCGCCCTTGAACCATTTGTTAAAAATCTCCCGCATCGTTGTCACGGGAACCTCGATCTCTTTTTTCAACTTGCCTCCCATTTTTACCAGTTCCTTGGCGCGTTCTTCGGAAAAAGTGGACATGGCGGCGGGCACCATGTCGTAAAAAAACAGCCGGCCTTCGGAGTCGGAGACGCCCATGTTCAGATTAATATCCCCGGGCCTTTCCTTCATGAAGAGTTCGTGACGGGTGGGTTCCGGCTCGACGTTGCAGCCCCTCCAGCCACGGTCATAAAACCTCTTGGTGTTGCTCAATTCGTGCGGGTCGAATGCGCCGATGTCGAGATAATTGCCGTTTTTTTGTTTCCCAAGATCCGGTCAATGACAACATCCTCGCAGCTCTGCGAATAGGACTTTCTGATTCCGGCCAGCCAGTATTTTCTCCAAAAGGGATCGATGGCATATTTCGCAGAGTAGAGCAGGGCCAGCGCCAGTCCGTGCGTCTTTACTTTATTTCGGAATTGAGTAAGCTGCATCATAAGTTGTGGGCGGAGGCTAGGCCACTTGGTGATTCTACTCAAGAGAAATTTCCGAAGTTGTAGCGCTTTATGGAAACGTACCGTTTGGGACTCGATAGTGAAGGAGTCAGACCCGCATCCACACCCAACTTCGGAGGGCGCCCCCAATTGGGGGAAGCTCAGCGAACAAATGCCGTGGTATTTTTTCGACCGTCATTCTTCCTGCAAACGATAGAATCGAGATGTCTGGTTGGTTGCGGACGTGGTGTCCGTAAAGGCTCCGTTTGTCGTTTGCGGGATCAAATTTGTCACGGTGAACCACTGGAGCAGATTGGTGGAAATCTCAATCTGGTACATTTTTCCCGGAGTTGCCGCCCAAGACATGGAGAAGCTGCCCGTGGACTGGGAGACGGCGGCTGTGTTCACCAGCGGCGCGTTGGTCGCAGTGGCAGGGCTGCCCACTTTCAGCAGACGATAGAGGCGGGCCGCCTGGGTTTGCATCGGCGTCGGGTCCGTGTAGTTGCCGTTTGTCGTCGTTGGCGTCACGTTGGTCATGAACGTCCACAGAGGTAAATTGGTTGACATCTCAATTTCATACATCGCGCCCGGAACGGCCGCCCAATTCAAGGTGAAACCGCCTGAGGGTTCGGCAATGACGGCGGCAAGAATCAGCGGCGCGTTAGTCACCGTGCCAGGGACATTCAACGCTTCAATGGCGTAAGACACGTTGGTGTTGGACGTGTTGGGCACCGCGAGATACCAGGTGCCGTTGAGGTTGGTCAGGGCCGAATTGGTGCCGATCTGCACGAGTTGGGCATTAGTGCCCGGATTAAAGCTGCCGGAATAAAAGTCTTCCGGCGTCGGGAAAACGTCCCAGCCGGCCAGCAATTCCACATTGCCCGCATTAGTGGTATTCGTCACCGTGAATCGGATGCCGGCCGAACTGTTGGTTTCGTTATAATAATACAGCATGTTGGCGGGATAACCCGGAGTGGCTATGTTTGTGTAAGGCATGCCGTTGGTCAGCTTTATGAGGGTCATCTGGCCGTTGGTTACCACGGTGGCGATGATTTCATAATTTATATTGGTTTTGCCCGCCGGATTGCAGGTGGCGAGATACCATGTATTGGAAGTGGGCGCCACATCGTTGGTTGAAAAGACCGGCAATGGCACCGGCGCGGAATTGGTGGTGACGACGATGAATTGGTCGCTGTTGCCCGCGTTTTGACTGTCATAATCAAAGTCCGTCGGGCTGGGCAGGGGCATCCCCTGATTCGCATACAAGTCCACTTCGCCGCCGGCCGGGTTGAGCACCTGGAATGTGACCATGGCCGCATTGGTGGGAACGAGGAACGAATAATATTGGGGACCGTTGGTGCCGATGGTGTTTGTGCCAATGCTATTGGTCAAAGCGACGGCATTGGTCAGCGGGACGATGAGGTTGGTTGTGCCGTTGAAAACCACCTCGATGGTGAAATTGGCGTTGGCGCCGCTTGCGTTCAACACGCCCAGAAAATAGCGCTGGCCGGGTAGCAGGGGCGGGGGCGCGCCTTGGGCGCTGATGACGTTGGTGGTGACGGAGGGAGCGGAAACTCCCCCCTGCAAAAGCACGTCCCCGGGCAATCCGCCGGTGGGCAGGGCGTCCTGGTCAAAATATAAAGCCAAGGGTCCGCCGCTGTTCACGGTCAACGTATTGGTGGCAAAGCTGACGTACGGCGGGACATCCACGGCGAAATAAGTCATGTTGCCGTTGGTCACGGCATTGGTCACCGCGACGCGATTGGTGAGCACGATGAGCGTGGCGTTGGTCGAGGAGGTGGTCGCCTGCATGGTCCAACTGAGCAGGGTGCCGTTATGGGTGGCGGGAGCATCGTTGCGGGTGTCCCAGATATCGAGGGTCCAGCAGCCCAACGGATTTTGGCCGATAAACGGGGTGAGCGGTTCTTCCGGCTGATAATAGTTGTTGTAGTTGGTGGTGGGCAGTTGAACGATCTGGATGTCGTCCAGCAGGACGCTCAACGGATTGCCGGAAAATTCGACGGTGACTTGCGCATTGGTGGGGACGAAGGTGTTGGTGAAAAGCTGCCAGCCCCCGGCGGCGTTGGTCAGAACGATGTTGTTGGTCGTGATGCCGTCCACCGTCAGGTCGAAGTTGGGCAGAACGGAATTGGTGCTGTATTTGCCCAGGCTGCCGGCGTGGTAGATGGCGTAAACTTCCGCGGGGGAAAGGGCGCGATCAAACAAGTCCATTTCATCCAGGTCGCCCTCAAAGGGTTGGGAGTTGTCAGGAGATCCCACTCCGGGGGCGACACATTTGTTTTGGCCCGCCCTGAAAGTGGAGAGGTTGTTTATATTTGCTATTATTGAGGCGGAGGTATTGGCGCTATCCAGAATGCCGTCAATATAAAAGGAAAGCTTCAAACCATTCCGGACTAAAGCGACGTGATGGAAAACCCCGTCGTTAATTGGAGTGTTGGCAACGATGTTTTGAAAGGTGCCGGGAGCAAAGCCATCACTAAACATAAGGGCTTTCAAGTGACCGGGCGGAACATTCGCCCAGCCAACCGCAGGGCCGCCTCCAATCTCAATCTCCCAACAGGCGTCGTAGGGAGAACCGCATTGATCCTTCTTTTCCAGAAGGGCTTGTTCATTGACCACAGAGGGTGGCTGTTTGATCCAAAAATCAACCGTGAAATTGTTGGTGCCGAAATTGCCGACGTTGGTGCCAAAATCAACCTCGTTGCCGTCGTATAGATTGGGACTGTGGCCGACACCGCTGAAAGTGAAGGCCCGGTCCACTTCGCCCGCATCATAAGTGACATCATTATACGGTATCGTCCCGTTGTTGGTGCCGATGATGTCGTCGGTGTTATCGTTTGCCGGCCACCAGTCGATGATGCCGGGGCCGCGGGCGTAGTATTGTATTTGATACGTGGCGTTAGGGATGAGGTTGGAGAAGGTCTGGATGATGTGGCCGCTGGTCAGGGCAAGGTAATTCGAGCCAAGACTGTTTGTCCCGATCATGTCGCCGTTGGTATCGGTCACAATTCCCACCGAGTTGTTGGTCAGGTAGGAAAGGCCGTTGGTGGTGGTGATGGCGACGATGTTGCTGGTCACGAGCCAGCCTCCCAGATTCGTGCCGTTGGTGTAGATGCCGGCAGACAGGTTCTCGAAACTGTTGGATGAAATGTTGGTGGCCGCAATGAAATTGCTGCTGGCGTAAGGCGGTTGGGCGAACTTGATCAGGGACTGGGCCAGATTGGTGTTCTCGGTGAACACCGTGTAAATATAATTGGTGCCAGTCGTGTTGGTGCCGTTGGTGATGACGTTGGCCATGCCAAGGTTGCTGGCGCCGATCCCGCCGCGATCCTCAAAAAGCATGACGGTGGTGCCTTCGGGGCTGGTCAGATGAATGGCGAGGTCATCCAGGTTCGTGTCGTTGACGCAGAGGCCGATCTGGAGGTTGACCAGTTGCTGGCCGCTGGTGATGCAGATTTGCGACTGGGTATGGCCGTCCGTGGTCAGTTTAACGGGGGTGTTATTGGTGTAGTTCTGGACGAGGTTGGGGGTCAGGCTTTCCTGAATCGTCACTTCGACGAAGAGGGTGACGGCAGTGGAGCTGTTATTGTAAATTCCATACTCCCAGGTGCCGCCGGCGAGCGGGGGGGCGCTGGGCCAGCCGGGAACGGGGGTGTTGGTGCTGAGGGTCAGGGAGCCACCGGGCGGGACAATGCCGTTTGATCCGTAATCGGAGGTGCTGAGGGGGCCGACATTGTTGGTCAGGTAAATGCCGACGGGGCCGGAACCGTTGGTGCCGCTGTTTCCGTAAAGGGCGGAAATAATCATGTTGGTCGCATCGTTCGGAACCACCACATAATCGTCAAACCATGAATTGGCCGGAATGGTGACGTAGAATCCCGTCACTTGCGGCTGATGTAGTTGCACGGTTATGGTGTATTGGTCGATTTCCCCTGTTTGGGCGAGGGCGTTGTCGGCTTCCGTCAACAGCCACAGGCCGCTGGCCGATTGTTGAACATACTGGGTCAGGCTGCCGGGGCCGTCCGAAAGTGCGTCATGCGCGCTGGGATCTTCCTGAAGGTCGTCATAGGTGTTGGTGAAACCGCCCGGCGCGCCGGAATCGTGGTTGAGAACCATGGTAATCCCGTTGTGTTGCAGGGTTCCGTAAAGATCAAAAGCATCCCCTTGCTGGATGCCGACAGTCGGCGTCACCACCCGTATGTATTGCGCGAGCGGGTTCGGGTTGAGAACGAAGGCGAAGCCCAGCGCCGGACGGTAGGAAACGGCATTGGGGATATAGACGGGCAGACTGGTGCCGGTTGCCGTGATGGTGTCCCCGCCCCCGCTGGCGCTGCTGAAAGGCGCCTGCTGGGCGATTCCATAAAAGCCGAAGTCGGCCCCTTGCTGATCCTCTGACTTGACGCCGATATAATAGACCTCATTCGCAGCGGAGTTTGTATAAATGATGGATTCAGTGCCGGTGGGGCCGAGGGATTTGTCCGCCGCCTGCACAACGCTTGGAACCAGGTTGGTCAGGTTCGGATTGGTCGAAACATACAGGTCGATGTCGGCGCTGGTGGCGCGGGGAATGGAAAGGTTGGGCGGCATGAATGTGGCGAAGGCCACATTGGTCGCCTGGTTGGTGGCGGAAAACTGGTCATTGGTGAAAATGAAGAAATGCCATTGCGACAGGTTGCCGTTGGTGGCGGATGCGATGTTGTTGGATAGATACAAATTCGGCTCGTTGGCGCCCACCCGCTCGTGGAGGAGGGGCACGCCGTTGCTGGCCACCGTGATCAATACTATGTTGGTCGCGGCGGTTATAACGCCGGGCGTGACGGTCAATGTGTTGGTCGTCGCGGGGTCGTCGGTTGAGACGACCAGGGCGTAATCCTGCATGATGTTGTTGGTCTGACCCGGAACGGCGTTGACGTTGACGCGGGTGCCGCTAATGGTCACGGTCAGGGGGAACTGGATCGGCACGTTGTTGGGGTTGATGTAAACGT
>CAZLEE010000111.1:0-2295 GCA_964558455.1 uncultured Verrucomicrobiota bacterium
CGACCTCGATCTTGATTTTCGGAAGGAAATCGACCGTGTATTCACTGCCGCGGTAGATTTCGGTGTGGCCCTTTTGGCGTCCGAAACCCTTTACCTCCGAGACGGTGAGCCCTTGGACGCCGATGCCGGCAAGGGCTTCTTTTACTTCCTCGAGTTTGAACGGCTTGATGATGGCATCGATTTTTTTCATGGATATTGAACAACCGGATATTAACAATCGTCAGAGGGGTGTAAACAGGAAACTGAAAAAAAGTTTAAAAAAGGCGTTTTTTGTTGAATGAAACTTTTTTTAAATAGTCTATTGACGATATAGCGAATCTGTGGTTCACTAATGGCGGATTAGATCAGAAGAATTTTAGGGCAAGTTTGAAATTGTTCTTTATTGCCCGCAGTATTTCGGTTGTTTGTATTGTACAGCAACAACCGGGAGTCCCCTAATCCTACATGTGTACTAAATTCGAAAATTCCCCGGGCTTCTTGGTCATCCTCTGGCCGCTAAGCCCGGTTTTTTTTGTACCTGCGCCTTCTTGGATTGCTCTCCTCCGCATACGGCTTGGTGGAAGCCTGTAAATTCATAACAAGTTTTCGCAAAACAACTTACGTTTTATCTCCCTGTCTGAAAAAGCGCGGGTATGGCCCGGGTTTTGGCAGAACTTGCGCCTTGGGAAAAGGGGTTGGCATAAATTGCTCCCTCCCGGTCACGGGTATTGGGAAAATTGTTCCTCCTGCGGTGTTTTTTGGGGTGTTTTGGAAAATCCCAATATTCTTAAACAATTGTCCATAAATATTTTCCATGCGTGAAAAATATGCCGCGCGAACGTGGCAGCAGTCCTGCTACTCACCAACAACTGTAACTCAAATGAGAATATCGATGGTCATTGGCGGAAGTTGTGGGTTTGCGGGAAGCGCCGCTTTTAGCCCTGCAGAGGGCGAAGCAGGGCTTGTTTCCCTCTTGAACGGCTGTCGGACAGCCATTCCCGCCAGTGCGCTCCTGTCTTGGCTGGGGCTGACCCTGGGTGAGCCAAAAAAGAATCCGGGCGCAGGGTCTGGAAGATTTCGTGACACTGCTGTCCGCTTAAATTCGCGTGAAGGCATCCAAATATGACTGAAACACTTTGCGAACCGTCTCAGGCTCCGTTGACCAAGGAGGAACTCCGCGCCTATCGACGCAAACTTTGGCGCTGCTATTCCCGTTCCGGGCCTGGCAGCCAGATGGAGAATACCCTGGTTGAGGAATATTTGCCGCTGGTCAAAACAGTTGTCGGACGGCTGGCCATGACGTTGCCCAGCCACGTCAACGCCGACGATCTTTACAGCGCGGGGCTGGTGGGGTTGCTCAATGCCATGCGCCGGTTCAAGCAGGATAACGGCACCTCTTTTGAAACGTACGCCCGGATGCGGATTCGCGGCGCCATTTTTGATGAATTGCGCCGCCTCGACTGGGTGCCGCGTTCCGTGCATGACAAGGCCAAAAAGCTGGAAAAGAAAATGCAGGAACTGACGCAGCAGACGGGGGCTGTCCCCTCCGAAGAGGAAATGGCGGATGCCATGGGAATTTCGGTTCAGGATTATGACGATTTGCTGGACGAAATCCGTCCCGCTTCGTACGTGTGCCTGGACGCGGCGAGCGGAAGCGACAACGAGCGCGGCGGATCGGCTTACGAGGTCATAGCCGACAGCACGCAGGACAATCCGGAAGAACGGACGGCGGTGCGCGAGTTGGCCCAGATGATCAAGGAGCGCCTGCGTCAATTGCCGGAGATGCAGCGCAAGGTTCTGGGGCTTTACTATTTTGAGGATTTCCGGCTGCGCGAAATTGCCGAGGCTTACGGGGTAACGGAGTCCCGCATCTGCCAGATTCATTCCCAGGCAATCCTGGCCATCAAAGCCTTGCTGAAGAAGGAAGACCCGGATGTCTTCAGCTACGCCTGATTAGAAATGGATGTCCGTTGCGGCGGGGGAAGACAGCCCATCGCCGTTTTGGGAGTTCCTTTTCTGTCAAATACTGTCCCAACCAATCAAACCTTTCGGTTTGATTTTTTTTGCCCATTTTAGGGTTTTTGCCAGACGCGGTAGAAGCGTTGGGTGGCGGGGGCGCCGGGATCGGCCAGGGTCTGGACGGCGCCATTGCCAGGGACAGGCAGGGAAGGCATCCACCAGGGGCTGGCGAGCGAATCTTTGTGTTGCAAATAGTAGGTGCGGCCGCAGGTGGTCGGCGTCTGGAGGGAGAACGCGCCGCCGGTGTAAACGACATTGGAGAGCTGCACGGCCGGCGCGGAGAGACCGGTTTGGATC
>CAZLEE010000111.1:2395-11887 GCA_964558455.1 uncultured Verrucomicrobiota bacterium
GGCCCGCCGGCACGTTGGTTTGTCCATACGTGTTGTCGCCCCAGACCGCCACGGTTCCGTTGGCGAGCAGGGCCATGGAATGGCCGTAGCCTGCGGCGACAGCAACCGCGCCGCCCAGCCCCGACGGAATGTCGATTTGTCCATACGAATCGTCGCCCCAGCCTTGGACGCTGCCGTCGGAACCCAGGGCGATACCGTGATTCGCCAACGAGGAAATGGCGATGATGTTGTATAGATTGAAAGCTCCCGAAACCTGCCCGTAGGTGTCGTCGCCCCACCCATAAACGTAGCCATTGGAAGTGAGGACGTAAGAATCATAAGTGCCGGCGGCAACCGCGACGATGTTTTGCAAACCCGGTTGCGGGTCGCACTCTCCGTAAACGTTCTCTCCCCAGGCATCGACGGTGCCATTGCCGTGCAGGACGATGGTATGATCCTGGCCGCCGGCCATGGCGACCATATCGGTCAGCCCCGTCGGGATGACCGTGTCATTATAATTATTGTATCCCCACAATTCCGCGGAGCCGTTGCCGAGGCGGACAAAGCTATGATACCACCCGGTCCCGATGGCGGCGACGCTCTGCAAATTGGTGGGGGTCGGGGCATAAGCATCGCCCCAGACGACGACGGCCGGGGGCGGGACAACGGGAGTCATGGTGAAGCTGGCGTTTGTCGGGGTGAACGCCAGTTCAAGCGGATAGCCCGCGCTTAAATTGGAGACGGTGAATGACCGGACGCCAGGGCTGAAGGAAAGGGTCTGGCCCGGCGAAAACTGGCCGAGGCCGGTTCCGTTTGTGCTGACGGTAAACGGGGTTGAAAAATTTGTGGGAAAGCCCGCAATGCCGGTGAATACCGCCCCGGGCGTGGTCATATTAAACTGGACGGTCGGGGTTGGAGCGAAACCAAACCAGTCCCCGGACGGGACGGCGGTGAAGACGGAATTGCTGCTGTTGGTGCTGGTTGGCGGGATGGGAATTTGTTGGGTCAGCCCGAATGAAGTGAAGGAATAGGTCAGCGTCAAGGTGACATCGCCCCAGCAATACTCAGAACTCACTCCGTATGTGGCTCCAGTCACGAAGAAGCTTGCCGCCGGCGCGGCCACAGTGAAGGTAACGCTTCCGCTGCCGATATAGGCGGGAAAAGCGCCGGACGCCAGGGTGCCCAAAAGATTGGTGCTGGAACCGGCAAGGATGGATTGGCTTTGGTTATAGATGACGGCGGCAGAGCCGTTATTTGAGATGTTTAGCGTGGTCAACAGATCGCCACCAGGCTGGGTGATGTTGATGTAATCAGTTTCAACAGCGGTAACATATTCGTTGGGAGGGGCGGGATTATGGACATTCACGTATTCCGTGGCTTCGCCCGACAATGAATAAGAAATGCCATTAAGCTGGGCAAGGGCTGGCCGAACTGCGGCATCTGGAGCGAGTTGGTCCAGGGCATATCCACGCTGGAAGGAGTATTGTTGGTGTAGGAGACCTGGTCGGCGAGGGCCATGTGGACAAAGCAGGCCAAAACGAGCGGCCAGGCGAGAATCGCCGGGCAATGGTTTGGGCGTCTCATAAGCAAAGGTGATATAGAACTGTAGCAGGATTGTCAAAACATATGTTGCCTTGAACCAGGGTTGGTCCGGCGCAGAACAAAAAAACCGCCGCCGGTTTTTGCCCGGCGGCGGTCTGAACTAATATTGCGATCTTCCTGCGACCCGTTTAAGGGGTGGCAATGATGAAGTAGCTCGGGCTTCCGCTGACAGCATTGGTCACGCTGAAAGTGCCCGTCGCGCTGAAGGCGTTGGTTGCGACGTTCGTCCACTTGGAGAGGGGCAACGCCAGATTGGTCGAGGTGAGCACGTAGTAATCGCCGCCAGCCTGGCCGTTGGTTCCGCTGAAGACCAGATTGTTGCCCGAGTGCGTGACGCTGTTGACCACCGGCACCGGCGGCGCCGTGGAAACAACAACCAGATTCAAACTTCCGCCACTGACGGAAAGAGAAGCTGTGCAACTTGCACCCAGACCCGCTCCTCCGATGGTGACCGCGGGGTTGCCCAAGCTGATGGCTCCGCCGGGGGCCACTTGGACCAGACTATAGGTGCCTCCACCCAGCGGCTTCGAACCCGCGTTGTTGATGATGATCGAGCTTCCACCCAGAACCAATTCGCCAGACGAGATTTGCGAGACGTAGAGAGCCGGATGGCTGACGTCGCCGTTGAAGGTTTGGGGCGTGAAGGTCAATGTGACCGGCAAAGCCAGGGTGACGGTGCCAGCGCCGGAAGCGGCTTTGATCGTCGCTGCTGCTGTGGCGCTGCCGCTGGCGGCGAACGATGTGGCGCTGCCGGGTATGCTGTAGGAAGGATAGGCCGACACGTCGAAGGTTGCCCCGGCGCCGATGCTGATCGAGGCCGTGTTGTTGATTGAGCCGCTGCCGGACAAGGCCAGGGTGCCAGCGCTGATGGCCGTTCCGCCAGCGTAGGTATTGGCTACTGTCAAGGTGAGCGAGCCGGAACCGCTTTGGGTCAGCGCGCCTGTTCCGGAAAGGACTCCGGACAGAGTCTGCGCGGCTGAACTGGCGTAGTTGAATGTCCCGTTATTGGTGATGCCGGGCGCGTAATTGGTGGCGCTGGCGGTCACTCCCAAACAACCCGATCCGCCTACGGCCAGCGTGCCGCCGTTGATCAGCGTGTAGTTGGTGTAGGTGTTGGTTCCGCTCAAGGTGAGCGAGCCGGGGCCGTTTTGGGTCAGCGTGCCGTTGCCGGAAATGACTCCGGACAGGGTCTGCGTGTTTGAGCTGGCGTAAATGACGGTGGCATTGTTGGTGATATTGGCCGCATAATTGCCGCCACCCAACAGACCGTTCCCGGCGATTTCCAACACGCCGCCGCTGATCGTGGTCGGGCCGGTGTAGGTGTTCGTGCCGGAAAGCACCATGGTGCCCGGTTCCGCGGTAAAGGTGATGCCGTAAACGCCGTTGGACTGCGAGATGCCGCCGCTGATGGTGGCGAGCTTGGTGGGGCCTGATTGACCGTTACCCATCGTGGTGTTGCCATACAAGATCACCGGCCCGCTGACCACGGCGCCATTTTCCATTCGCAACGCGCCATAGGTTTCGGCATTCCCGGTGCCATACACATTCACGGGACAAGGAATGATCACACCGGGATTCGCGGTGTAGAAGGTCCCGCCGGCGGCGATGTTGAGGGTCGCGGCGCTGGACAAATTAACAGCGGCGCTGAGAATTTGAGCCTTGGCGTTGCCGCCGGGGCTGGTGGGGCAGTTGACCGTGCCGGTGAACGCGGACATATTTCCGCCGAGGGTAAGGTTATCGCCGGTTGTTTCTTTAATGTTAATGATGTTGCTGGGGCCGCCTACGACGGTGTTCGCCAAGGTGCCGGTGACAATGTTCGGAATCAGGACGCCGTTACCGTTCATGGTGATCGTTCCTGTGCCTAAGCCGGCGGCATTATTGATCTGCACCGTGCCGCCCCCATTGATGGTCGAGCCACCGGTGAAGGTGTTGGCGGAGTTCAAGGTCAACGTGCCGGTGCCGGAGTAGGTGAGGGATTGCCCGCTGCCGCTCACCACGCTGAACAACTCAATGCTGCCGGAACCGCCAATCGTGGTGGGACCGGCCAGGACAACCGCGCTCGTGCCGTTGGTGAGCAAGGCTGTGGTGCCGGCGGCGCTGTTGATCAGCGCCCCGCCGTTGGCGTCATAGCTGTTGCCGGTGCCTGACAGGGTGAGAGTGCCAAAGCTGTCGTTCTGGCCGTTCACGTCAAGAAGGCCGCCGTTGGCGACCGTGAGGAGGCAGGTGCTGTAAAGATCATAGCTGCCACTGCCGGCCAACTGCAATTCGGCTCCGCTGCCCACGCTGCTGGCGCCGCCGCCCAAACCGTGGGCGCTGGCATAACTGGTTTTGGTAATGACCACTTCACCGGCATTGACGGCCATGGTGAGGCCGGAGTTGTCGTTTGAAACGCCGCCCAAATACAACGTGCCTGTGCCTGTTTTGGTGACACTCGGAACGGCATTATCGGATGCTTCTTTGACTGAACCGGTCAGGTTCAGGATGCTGCCTGTGGCCACGTTCAGGTAAGTGGAGGTCGTGCCGCTGTTTGTGATGTTGCGGACCGTGGTGCCGGTGCCGGAACCGACGTAAGAGAGGGTTGCGCCCCCCGTCAAAGTCACACCGTTGGTGATGACGCCGGGGTTAACGCCGATGCCCAAGGCGTTCGCCGTGGAGTCGGCGACGGAATTCACGTTCAACGTTGCGCCGTTGACAATCACATTTCCGGCATAGGTGTTGGCTCCGTTCAAGGCCAGAGTGCCGGAACCGCTTACGGTCAGCCCGGTGTTTGTCCCGCCACCAGCAATGACGCTGTTTATGGTGGTGGTGCCGTTGGTGACGGCGATAATCGGCGAGGAGCCGCCCAAGGTCAGGGTATCGCCTCCGTTGATGGTGTATCCGGGCGTGGTGAATGAGATCCCGTTTACGGTCACGTTATCATTCAGGGCCACAGTGCCAGCCGTTCCGGCAAAGGTCGCGAGATTGCCCGCAAACCAATCCCCATTCGCGCTGCCGTTGAACCAGTCGGAAGAGACGGTGTTGTCCCAGGCGCCATTGCCGCCGCTGCCGGGAAGGGAGTGCGAGGAACCGGGATTCCAATAGACGGATTCGCTGGCAATCACAAGAGTGCCGGCGCCGCTGAACATGCCATTCGGATTGTTGCCGCCGAGGCCATAGGTTCCGGGGGCCATCGCGACTCCGCCGATATTAAGTGCGAGAATGGACTGGGCGCCGGAGAAATTGAGGTAAACCGCGCCGGTGGAAAGTGAAGAAGCCAGGTTGAGGGTGGCCGCAGGAGTCATCGCGTTGGCGCTGTCAAGCTCCAGCATGCTTCCCGCGTTGACCGTGACGTTGCCCGGAAGGGAACCGGCCATGCTGGCATCGAGCGTGCCGGAATTGACGAATGTGCCGCCCAAGTAAGTATTGACGCCGCCCAACATCAATGTGCCGGCGCCGGCATAGGTGAGAGACGTCGGAGTTGTGTCGAAACTGCTGATCACGCCGGGAAGTGTGATGCTGCCCGCGCCGCCAATCGTGAGATTGGAAGCAATGGTCATCGGGACGGTGAGAGTGGAAGTGGTGCCGCTGGCGCTGTTGATCAGTGCTCCGCCGCCGTTGATGCCGTTGCCTGCAATTGAGAGGGAGTAGATGGCGTTGTTCTGGCCGTTCAAATCAAAAACGCCGCCGTTGCTGACCGTGAGGGGGGTGGTGCTGCCGTTGTAAATATTCGAATTGTAGCCGTTGGCAGCCAATTGAAGCATGGCGTTGCTGGCCACGGTGGTGGCGCCGCCGATTGCATTGCCTGCGCCGGTTTGATTCAAGATCAGCGTGCCGCCCTGAATGTTCACCCCGCAATAGGCGTTGTTTAAGGAACTGCCTATGACCAGCGTGCCGGTATCGACTTTATTCACGTAAAATGCGGCAGTACCCGTTATCTGGCCACCCAGAGTCAGGGTGACGCCGTTGGGGACGTCGATGGTGGAGGTGGTGCCGGAGGTTCCGGCAAATGAGCGCGCTGTGCTGTCGCCCGTGCCGGTGTAGAGGAGGGTGCCGCCGCCCAGAACCACGGAGCCGTAGCCAATGGCACTGTTGCCACCATCGGGCATGGCATAGACATTCAGAATGCCGCTCTTGAGCACGGTGGGGCCGTTATAGTAATTGGCGCCGCTCAGGATCAACGTGCCGCCGGCAACGGAGGACATATTGGTGAGCGAGCCGCCGTATATTGTGGAGGCAAAGGTTACGGTTTGGCCGTTGACGTCGATGCTGTAGGCGGTGGATTGGGAGCTAAGGCGACTGGAGTAGTCGAACTGGTTCGAGGAGGAGAATTGGAGTGTGCCTCCGGTCATGACGATGGAATTGGCCGAGTTATCCGGAACGCCAAAAGGCCCATAATTTCCCGGGTTTTCCGGGGAGGCCACCTGTATCGTGCCGCCGGCGAGCGTTGTCGTGCCGGTATAGGTGTTCGATCCGGCCAGTATCATGATGCCGGCATCCGATATTGCAAGTGAAGCTTGCGGACCGCTTATGATGCCGGTGATTTCGTCCTTTTCCGTTGCAGTGGAGGACGTTTCAAGGGTGCATGTCCCTCCTGAATATAAGGTGAAGGCGCCGGTAAAGGTCGTGCCGGGAGCGCTTGCCACGGGATTGCCGCCGGCCAGATTCAATGCCTCAGGCAAATAGAAAGTGAAGTCATTGGTCATGGTCACAGCAATAATGCCGTTGCTCTGGTTCACCAGCGCATTACCGTAGCCGTCCACATAAATTGGCCCGGTGCCAAACGCGTCGTTGTTGTTGTAATTGATAACCTGGCCCCCGGTCAGCTCGGTCCCGCCTGCGTATGTGTTGTTGGCGGAAAAAGTGATGGAACCGGTTCCGTGCTGGGTGATTCCACCGTCCCCTATCAGCGGGACATTGAAGATGAAATTACCGCTGTCGCAGTTGAAGTTCTGCAACGTGTCGGCGATTTCAATCGAGCCTGTGCCGGAGAAAGTCGTGTTGGTTACAACGATGGCACCGCCGAATCCGGTCGCCATGCCGGTGCAGACCACGGGGCTGTTTACCGTGATGGCCAGACTGGCGATGTTGGTGGTGCCGGCGGAAAAGTAAGCAAAGCTGCCGTCAGCATAGGGGCTCGTTGAAGTGGTCGGTGTCGAGCTGCCGGCCCAGTTTGCGGTGGTGGTGTCCCACACGCCGTTGGTTGGGGTGGCTGTTCCGTTGTTGTCCCAATACTGTTGTGCCCCGGCATTTTGGGCCGCGAGCGATAGGATCAGACATGAGAGAGGTACTATGGATTTACACATGGACATGGAATTTGAGTTCGGATGGTCGGGACAGGATTTCATAATCATTTTCACTAGTAATAATCTATACTTCTGCAAGAAGGCAGCGTGGCAGAATGGTAATAATTTGCAATCAAAAAAAGATTGTTTTGCGGGTCCGTGGCTGGTTCGATTAAGGCGTGGTTGGTTTGTTGAATCAATCTTGAACATTCTCAATTCAAGTGACTTGCATCGCAAAATCAGTCCCGGCAGGGTGAAGCAGCCCGCGAAAACGGCCGGTCTTCCGCCGGTTTGATCGAATTCCGACCCCAACCGAATTACTTGCTGATGCCGCGTTCGCTCTGGCGGACAAATTCGATCAGGTGGCGAAGTTCCGGCAGGGAGGGCAGTTCGGCCCCGATTTTCGCCAGCGCATTCGTGTTGGTCAGCCCTTCGCGGAAAAGAATTTTGTAGGCTTGCTTGAGGGCGGACTGTGTTTCGTCCGGCACGCCTCTTCGTTTTAACCCTTCCTTGTTGGTCATATGCACTTGGGCGGGGTTGCCGTCGGCCAGCATGTAGGGGGGGATGTCCTGGGTGACTTTGGAGCAGCCGCCGATGATGGCCATGCAGCCAATGCGGCAAAATTGATGCACGGCGGCCAGACCGCCGATGATGACATAATCCTCAACCGTGATATGCCCGGCGAGGGTGGCGACATTGGACATGATGATGTGGTTTCCCAGGGTCACATTGTGGGCGATGTGGCAGTAGGCCAGAATGTGGTTGTGGGAGCCGACGGTGGTGGTCTCGCCGTCGCCGGTCGCGCTGTGAATAGTAACGTATTCGCGGAAGGTGTTGTGGCTGCCGATTTGGGTGCGGGTGACGCCGCCTTTCCACTTCAAATCCTGGGTTTTGAGGCCGATGCAGGCAAAGGGGAATATTTCATTCTCCTCGCCCAGGACGGTATGGCCGTCAATCACGACGTGGGAATGGAGGCGGCAGCGGGGGCCGAGCGTGACATGCTCGCCAATGATGCAATAAGGGCCGATGAGACAGTCGGGACCAAGGGTGGCGCCGGGGTGGACGATGGCGGTGGGATGAATTGAATTCATGCTTACCTATCAAACAGAATAAAGGTCACCTCCGCCTCGCTCACGACGTCGTTGTTCACGGTGCAGACGCCTTTGGCCTTGCCGATTTTGCCCCGGGACTTGATGAATTCGACCGTGATGACAAGGGAGTCGCCGGGGAGGACGGGTTTGCGCCAGCGGACGCTTTCGGCGGACATGAAGTAGGCGAGTTTGCCGAAATTTTCAGCCTGGCGGAGCATCATGATGCCCGCGACCTGGGCGATGGCTTCCAATTGCAGGACGCCGGGCATGATGGGGTGATTGGGAAAGTGACCTTGGAAATAAGGCTCGTTGGCGGTGACGTTTTTGAGGCCGACGATCTTGTTGCCTTCGATTTTGGTGATGCGGTCCACCATAAGGAAGGGATAGCGGTGCGGCAGGATTTTCAGCAGGCGCGGGGTGTCGATTTGGTCGCCATCGCGCACGGCAAAGGCCTCGCCTTCGGGCTTGGGGGAGGAGGAGGGGGGCGGGGCGAAACTCCGGGCGGTTTCGAGCGGCTTGCGCATTTGCAGGCTGATCTGGCGGGCGAGTTCGCAATTGGCGGTGTGCCCCGGTTTGACCGCGACAATGTGGCCGGCGATGGGGCGTCCGATCAGGGCCAGATCGCCGATGATGTCGAGGATTTTATGCCGGACAAATTCGTCCGGGTAGCGCAACGGTTCAGTGGTGAGGATGGCGTCATCGCGAATGATGACGGCGTTTTCCAGACTGCCGCCCTTGATCAGACCGTTTTTGATCAGGAACTCAATTTCCTCAAAAAAACAGAAAGTGCGGGCATGGGCGAGGTCCCGTTCCCACGCTTCGGGGGTGACGACGAGACTGTAAAACTGGGTGAAACGGCCTTTGGAATCGGCGCTGGTGCAGGTGATCTTCAGATTTTCGCAGGGGAAGACGGAGATGGTGGTTTCGCCGCTCTCGAAAGAGATGGGGGCTTGGATGTGATAGACTTCGCGGGGTTCGTCCTGCGGGACGACGCCGGCGGTTTGAATCAATTTGACCCATTCGCGGGCGCTGCCGTCGGCGATGGGCGGTTCGTTGGCGTCCAACTCAATGATGGCGTTGTCGATGCCGCGTCCATTCAGGGCGGCGAGGATGTGTTCGACCGTATGGATTTTGGCGTTGCCCTTGGCCAGGGATGTCGAGCGGTTGGTGGCGGAAACATAATCGACGTTCGCCTCTATTTCCGGTTTTCCATCCAAATCCACCCGGCGAAAGCGGATGCCGGAATTGGGCGGGGCGGGCAGGAGAGTCATGGTGACACTATTGCCGCTGTGGAGGCCCACGCCGGAGAAACTGGCTGATTGCCGCAAAGTTTGTTGATGTAGCACGCGCAAGTTAAAACCAATTCCGGCGTCTTTGGCAAGTCAGGAGGAAGCCAAGATCGTGACAGGGGGGCGCAGCGCCGGCAGGATTGACGGGGTGGAAAAAAGGGTTTTTTTGAGGGCGAATATACGGTTGTCGGCGGGTGGTCTGAAAGCCGGCCAGAGAATAAATTTTAGCCGATGCCTTCGAGAAAACCGTCATAGACGTTTACCAGCTTA
>CAZLEE010000111.1:11987-14016 GCA_964558455.1 uncultured Verrucomicrobiota bacterium
GAATAAATTTTAGCCGATGCCTTCGAGAAAACCGTCATAGACGTTTACCAGCTTACGGGTTCTGAGCAGTGTTTCGATTTGCGGCCAAAGTCGGGCAAGAACGGCGTGAAATTCTTTTCTGCCGAGATTGCCAAAACGCAAAATCTTGGCGAGGGGCACAACGGGAAGTCCCGGCAAAAACCGCAATCGTGTCGGCAGATTTTCGTCGAAGATGTAACCCTTCATGCCGCTGGCACCACGGAGAAGTGATTGCCCATGAGACGCGACGCATAAGTCAAACAAGCCTGCACATCGGCACGGGTGAGCTTGGGATATTCCTCAAGCACGTCTTCGACAGAATCGCCTGCGGCCAAGAACTCCAAGACTGTCTGCACCGCAATGCGTGTGCCGCGAACCACCGGGCGGCCATTGCAAACATCCGGTTTGATAGAAATCGCATGAGGACCTGGAGCGCAAGGTGGCGGAGCGGACGGAGGAGTTGAAGCTGGCCAAGGAACGGGCGGAGACGGCAGGGCGGGCGAAGTCGCAATTCCTGGCGTCGATGAGCCACGAGTTGCGCACCCCGTTGAACGGAATCATCGGGTTTTCGGAATTTCTGGTGGACGGGAAGCCTGGGCCGTTGAACGTGAAGCAAAAGGAATATCTGGAGGATGTGCTGAGCAGCGGGCGGCATTTGTTGCAGTTGATCAATGACGTGCTGGACCTGGCGAAGGTGGAAGCGGGGAGAATTGTGCTCTCGCCGGAGCCGTTTTCATTGCGCAAGGCCATCGCGGAGGTTTGCAACGTGGCCGGGTCCATTGCGCAGAAGAAACGCATCGCGGTCAGCGTGCCGGTCGCGCCGGAATTGGACAGCGTGATGTTGGACCAGGTGAAATTCAAACAAGTGGTGTATAATCTATTATCGAACGCCATTAAATTCACCGATGCGACAGGAAAGGTGGACATCCGGTGCGGGAAGGAGAGGGAAGGGTATTTCGCCCTTTCTGTCAAAGATACGGGAATTGGCATCGAGCCCGGGGACATCGGCCGTTTGTTCAAGGAATTTGTGCAAATTGATGCCGGCCCCGGCCGGCGCCATGACGGGACGGGATTGGGTCTGGCGTTGACGCGGAAATTGGTCGAGATGCAGGGCGGGAAGATCACGGTGGAGAGCAAGTTCGGGGAGGGCAGCACGTTTACGGTGGTGTTGCCGCTTGCCTTCCAAGGAGGGAACGCATGAATCCGGCGCGGATACTGATTGTGGATGACAACGACATCAACCTGAAGCTGGCGGCGAGCGTGCTGGAGTATGCCGGCTACGAAATTTTCAAGGCGGGCGACGCGGTCCAGGCGCTGGAGATTGTCGGGCGGACGATGCCGGATTTGATTTTGATGGACATGGCGTTGCCGGGAATGGACGGGCTGGAGTTGACGCGGAAGCTGAAGGCGGACGCGGCGACGCGCGATATTCGGGTTGTGGCGTTGACGGCTTCGGTGATGAAAGGGGATGCCCAAAAGGCGGCGGACGCCGGTTGCGAGGGGTATATTCCCAAACCGATTGACACGCGGCAATTAGCCCGGCAGGTGGCGGAGATATTGGGGAAGGCGCCGGAAAGGGGAAAGGGAAACTGATATGAATGGCAATATTCATGATACTTCATCGGGCGGTGACAACAGGGGCGGGAAGGGCCGGCCTCCGAAGCATGGCCCTGTTGCCGCCAGCGAGACGGGCGCTGCGATGGCAGACAAGAAATCAAGCCCGGCCAAGCTTGATAACGAGACGCTGGTCAGCAGGCTAAAGGAGAGAAACCAGGAACTCAACGGGCAGACGGAGGCCCTGCGGGCGAGCGAGGAGCAGTTCCGGCAACTGGCGGAGAGCATCAATGAAGTCTGCTGGATAGCGACCGCGTCGGAAACCCCGGAACTGCTTTACATCAGCCCGCTCTACGAAAAGGTTTTCGGCCGCCCCTGCGCGCAATTGAAAGGAAATCCAATGGGTCTGGCTATCCTATTGACGCAACCAAGCACAAGCTGTAGTGTCGCCTGGTGT
>CAZLEE010000112.1:0-13945 GCA_964558455.1 uncultured Verrucomicrobiota bacterium
CTCACCAAGCACTACCCATTGAGTAAGGTTGCGTCAATAGGATAGCCAGACGGCGTGGATGTGCGCACGGTCGAAGATGCAACGGTCGAACACATCGTTTGCTGCCGTTGCCGCTCAGGGGGAATGGTGACCTCGGCTGGCACCCGGCGATTGACTGTGCAGGATTATACGGCGTTCGACAACCAGTTTGACGGTCTGGCCTGTTATTACACGGAAGACAGCCATTTCAGCCGCTTGAACATTCACGACAACCTCGCTGCGGGCATTTCGCTGGACCTGGATTTCGACCACAACGTGATCGATGACGCGGTCCTTACTGGAAATGACCTGGGTATTTTCATGCGGCAATCACGAAACAATGATTTTAAGGGTCTGACGATTCGAAAAAGCCACCATCACGGCGTTTTCATGGCGCAAACCGTCGTCGGAACAGTTGCCTGCCCCGGGAGCGAGTGCGCGGATAATAATTTTGACGATATCCAGATCACCAATTGCGGCGGAAAAGCATTCTTGGTGAATGACGCCACCTGTACCAACAACGTGATTTCCGGCGGACAATTTGCCGATAACGCCCAAGGCGGACTCGCCTAGGCGGCGCCAAACCTTGTCACGCTGCGAGCCGTGTCCGCCCCATGCCAGCCGGCAATCCTTTGCGCGATAGTGCCGGAAGTCCGTTAACGGCTGATGACGCCTCCGCCTTTCTGAACAGGCCGTTGTCAGTGAAGTCGCACGCGATAGAACCGCTGGAAATCGTCGTCGGAATTACCCTCGCAAACGACTCCCGGAACTGTCAGGCCGCAATCTGCCTGAGCCTTCCCTGGTCCGGCTGCGCTTGGGAAGTGGCGCAGCGCCGTCATCTCCTCCGCCATCAACTTGGACAGCGGCACGAACTCGGTCAGGACTTGGGCGACGGTCAGATCGGTCGGACACGTTGTCCGGGTCCAAACCGATGTCCTCGGCCCTGAGCTTTTTGCAGCCGCGCCAAAAGCGCACCGAGGCGTTGAGCAGCACGCCCTCGCGCGTCAACACGTTGAGCAGTTGATTGTCCGTGGTCATGAGTCCTTCCTCCACGGCCAGCGGTCGGGGGGCGCATTGCCCTGTCCCCGGCGGGACCAATGGTGATACATTTTGACCAGGCCCAGCACGGCCAGAAAGCCGATGATCCAGGGCAGCAGATGGACAAACACGATGAGGCCCAGAACGATCAATCCGACCGCGCAGGCGATTTTGAGCAGTAATCCAAACATTTGATTTTCCTTTATTGAAATGGAACGGGCCGGACGCCGAGGCATCCGGCCCTGTTCGCGGGGTTTTACAGTTCAACCGCCTGCAATGAGCGGAGCGCATTGCGGGCGCGGTTGATTTCCTTGTCCGCGGCCTTGTGCCGCTGGGACAGGCTTGGGTGCGCCGAATTTGTGATGATATGTGAGTCCCATATCGTTCTCCTTTTGTTTGCGGTTGTTTTTCCCGCAAAATAAAACAGGCCAGGTACCGTGATTGATGCCCGGCCCGTTGATCAGTGCCGACGGTCTGCGCGGCATGCCGTTAGTTCACGTTCGCAGTCCAGGCCGATTTTCCACTGCGGCAGCAGGGCGATGTCCCGCAGGATGTCGGCGCCCATGAACTCGACCACCTTCGCTGCAACCTTGCGACGGTGGTTCTGCATTATTGAATCGCTCACGTCCATGCTCCGGCCGGCTTGACGCAGGGTTTTGCCGGCATACAAAAACCCGGCAATATCCAAGAGGCATGAGGGGACATAATTTTCCTTTTTGGGACCGTAAACGCGACGGGAACCGCCTTCTTTGATCCGGGTATGGAGCAACAGAGGGCGGTGTTCTTCCTGGGGTGCTTGCCGGCGGGTGGGTTAACAATGCTCTCCTCACCGGGCAAGATCCGGGGAAGAGCGGAGGGAGGGGCTAAAAGTCCCCTCCATTCTCAAGGATAGATAACCCAGAAAGGGGGGCTATTGCATGGGCGACACTCAAAGCCAAATGTCCGTTCACGCCGCAGAGGGAGATGATGCTGAAATTGTGGGGAAAAACTTGTAAACAAGGGAAAATTCAAAAGCCTAAATCTGATACTGCAATCTGATACTACTCGCCCATTTTTGGGTCTTTTTGTGTCCCTTTCAGGGTCTTGGGCTGGATGTTTGAATGTTGACGATACCGTGCCAACTCCACGGCTGATTTGTATTCGTTTGCGCCTCTCTTGCAATTTGGCCTTCTCGCCGATTGCGCCGTTTGATTGCGCGTTGTGGTTTCATTGTGCGGTTGCAGTTGCGGTCATTGCCACGACATTGGCCGGGCCTTCGGGTTTCACGGCAAACCAGCGTTGCGCGTCGGCAGGCGTCACAAGCTTGCGGTAGTGTTTGTGAACCACGGCGGCACTGTTGCCGAGTTCGCCCGCCACACGCCCGGCGTCGTTGGTGAGCGCAAAGCGATACGAGGCGTAGGAGTGGCGCAATGCGTTTGCTTTCCACGCCACGGGCTTTTGAGCCGCGATGCGCTTGTCCGCATTGGCTTGCCCCGCCGTTGCCGCTGCCAAGTCTTCCTGTGTTTGATAAAATTCATCATGCGTGCCCTTCCACAGTTTGCCCTCGCGTTTGGTGCCCAGCGCAAGCCATTCGGCAAGATTATCGGCAATGGGAACAATGCGACGGCCCGCCGTTTTGGCCTTTGACGCGCCAACCACGATGAATTTTTCGGCAAGGTGAATGTCGCTCCATTCCATGCGCTCAATCTCGGCAGAGCGCACGCCGGCGAAAGCGCCGATTGCCAGGCACGGCAGGAAGGCGGGGAATTGATTGCGGGCGGCGTCCAGCAAGCGGTCAATTTCAACCGGCGTGAAAACTTGAGTTTCGCCGCGCTTGACCTTCACGCGCTCTGTGCCTTGCACGGGGTTGTCCACGGCATATCCACGGGCCACGGCGAAGTTGAAAAGCAAGTGAAGCACCCGCCGATAATCTGTGTAACCTTGACCGCTGAATTTTTCACCGTCCAGCCATTCCTGAATATTGGCAGTCGTGACATTGCCAATGTCCACACGGAAAGCCTTTGCCGCCCGGTTCAAGCGGGAAGTCAAATCCTCTAAATATCGCGGTGCCGCCCGGCGTGCTTCTTTGATCTTCAAAAGCTCAGAAACCACATCCGCGAATGGCTTGTGCGTGGTTTTCTTGTGACGTGCGGCATAGAATTGGACGGCGGCGTGAAGGTTGGACAAGTCGCCAACGGTTTTCAGGCACTCGGCAATGGCGCTGCTTGCGGCCCGCACGGTCAAATTGAATGGATTGAGCGCGGTCTTGGCGTCGGAATACTCAATCGCTTCCGCTTGCGTCATGTTCGCGGCCACATAATCACGCCTGTCAATCTGCTTGGCGAGCGTGTCCGCACTCTGCAAGGCGTCGGCTTCCGTGGCGTAGGAGTTGAAACGGCGCTTGCCGTCGGCATAATTGGCAACCATGAAAGCGAAGTTGCCTTGCGGCGTCTTGCGCCGATAGACGTTGACGATTGCGCGGCCCGGCTGGACTTTCCGGGGCCAAGTCTCTGTTTTTGAAGTCTTGCGGGATTGTGCCGTTTTCATGCACCAAGTGTTGCATATGTGTTGCACGCGAGCAGTAAAAAATGGTATCCAAGGCGAGAGTTTACGTTGTAAGTGATTGATTATAAAATGGAGCCAGTTGCCGGATTCGAACCGGCGACCCACGCTTTACGAAAGCGTTGCTCTACCAACTGAGCTAAACTGGCATCGAAGACTCTAAAGGTAATTTTACCGCGCTCCGCTGGCAAGTTTATTTACTCATCATGCGGCCTATTCTGGATTTGGCCAGACCCAATCGCCGCCCGATTTGTCGAGAGGAGCTTTTCCATCGGGAGCTTTTTCATAGCTATACTCCGTCCTTTTTTGGCGGGCGACGATCCCGCCGTCGTCCGTGCCATTCCAGCCTACGGAATAGAGCAGGAATCGCCCGTTTTCTGTGCGCCGATAATGCAACGGCTGGCCGTTGATGATGTCATGCGGAAGTTTATCCATGAAGCGGGGAATCAGCGCGTCCAGCGTGGCCGGATATTCCCCTGTTGCCAGGCGATGACGTTCCAAAGCGCAGGCGATGCGCGCTTGATCCAGTGAAGATTGAGCGAACGCATATTCTGGCGCTTTCCGCCCAAGATCTGAAGAACCCCAAGCCGCGATGTTGTAGGGGGAGAGGTGATCGTGACAGTTTGTGCGCGCGGCCCCGTAACGCTTCGCGACTTCGGAGGTGATGATTTGCTTGTCAACCTCGGCATCGGTTCGAAGCGCCAGCCGGATCAGCCGGGCAACCGCAATATCATTCTCATAGAACCAGCCTTTTGGAATGAAACACCCCAAGGCGTCCCCGCTGAAAATTCGGTCCCATAGGGGGCGGTCGAACTGATCTCCACTGAAGACAAGCTGCGCCCAATATTCATGAAAGCGAATGCGCTCGAAAAAATTAATTTCTTCGATTTGCTTTGCGCACACACAGCGAACGAAATATTGGTAATCGGACAAAAAATCAAACCCAGCCAGTTCTTTTTCGATTCCGGCGAGTTGGGTGTCCGACCATTGGTGGTCAACCAGGCCCTGCCAGACCGGTTGGAGAACCATGTTCACATAGCGCGTGCTCCACGAAAAAAACTGCGATCTGTGACAATTGGGGTTGGCCAGGTACAACATGAGTTTTACATCCTCGAAAGCTTTTTCGCTCTGGCTGTTTTCCAATTCAGCAACAGCGCGCAACCGTAGAACTTTCACGCCTTCCTCCAGCGGGTACGTGTTGATCGAGAACTGATTCGTTGCGTATGGTTCGTATTGGAGCGGAAACTGAAAAAAAGGACGGCGACTGGCTTGCCGCAACTCTTCGATGGCTGAATCGTATTTGCTCAATGCCAGCAGCACGTCCGCCGCAGGAGACTGCGGTTGCGACGCCACTGGAAATTCGTTGGTGGGACGAGGTTTGAAATTTGTATTGAGCGCGGATCTGTAAGCGGCCCGGTATCTTCCGTCGCGCCGACCCCGGTTTGCAACCATGTTTGTCTGTTGGTCTGAAGTGACGGGGGCGCGGTAGTAAGCTTGAAAAGCTTTCAGATCAGTTCTTTTCCCATATTGCCAGTTGCCCTCGGGATAATTGGCGGGCCAAGGCTTCCATTCGTAGCGCGCATTGATCCTGATATCCAAAACGCGTCCAGCGCTGGTGTCTGTTTTTTCGTCCTCATAACTTTTAATGCGGCGCAAACAACTGTTGGAAACTATGGGAGAGAAGGCGAAATTTTGGTCGTCTGGCACGGCGGGCGGTATAAAACTGGACAACTCAAATCGTTCGCCTTTGGCTTCGGCGGCGCGTTTGAAGTGTTCCCAATCCCGTTTGCCGCGCCAATTTTCCTCGGTGTAAAACAAGGTGGCCAGCAGGGAGATGGCGGCAAGCACGTAAAGATAACGGCGGATCATTCGCCAGCCAAACAACCATCGGAGCAGTTTCCAGACCCGAAAGGCCAGCCGCGCGAGCAAAAATCGAGACCAAAAAAACGGGAAGGCAAGAACCACCAATCCCCCCCATAAAGCCGCGCAACAGATGAACATTTCAGACGGCGTCGGAAAAAACGAATCCGCCACCCATTTGAACAACACAACTTGCGCGATGAGAGTCAAAATCGCCGCGCCGTATAGAACCCGGAAGAATGTCGGCCAACCCATCCACCATTTTCGCCTGGGACCTGTGTTCTTTTCGTTCATCAACAAAGGGGTGATCTGGTTGATTCTTACTCCTTTCCGGCGGCGCACCGCAATCTTTATTTACCCACGCCGGAGCGCGAATGATGGGGCGGGGGAGGGTGTTTCCAGGATTGCTTCCCTGCCTGATTTGAGGGAGCATGGCGATGATGAGTAATGTCACCCAATCCGATTTGCCCGATGCCAACGGCCACTTTGGCCCCTATGGCGGACGGTATGTGCCGGAAACGCTGATGCACCCGTTGCAGCAGTTGGAGCAGGAATATTTCAAGGCGCAACGGGATCCCGCATTTCAGGCGGAACTGACTTATTACTTGCGCCAGTTCTGCGGACGGCCCAGCCCGCTCTATTATGCGGAACGATTGACCCGTGATTTGGGTGGCCCGAAAATTTATCTCAAACGGGAGGATTTGCTGCACACCGGCGCGCACAAAATCAATAACGCCATGGGCCAGATACTCATCGCCCGGCGCATGGGCAAGACCCGCGTCATTGCCGAAACCGGCGCCGGCCAGCATGGGGTCGCCACGGCCACGGTTGCCGCCATGTTCGGCTTTAAATGCGTCATTTACATGGGCGAAGTTGATTGCCAACGGCAGGCCCTCAACGTCTATCGCATGAAAATGCTGGGGGCCGAAGTGGTTTCGGTCAATGTCGGTCAAAGGACGTTGAAGGAAGCGGTCAATGAAGCCATGCGGGATTGGGTGTCCCACATCGACAACACCCATTACATACTCGGGACTGCTTATGGGGCGCATCCTTATCCGGTGATGGTGCGGAATTTTCAACGGATCATCGGGGATGAAGCGCGCCGCCAAATACTGGAGCAGGAGAAACGTTTGCCCGACCTGCTGGTTGCCTGCGTCGGCGGCGGCTCCAATGCCATCGGCCTGTTTTATCCTTTTTTGGGGGACGCCTCGGTCAAGATGCTGGGGGTTGAGGCGGGCGGGGAGGGGATTACGCCCGGAAGACACGCCGCGCGTTTTCAAGGCGGTTCGCTCGGCGTTTTGCAGGGCACCCGGTCGTATGTTTTACAGGACGAAAACGGGCAGATTCAATCGACACACAGCGTTTCCGCCGGATTGGATTACGCGGCGGTCGGGCCGGAACACGCCTGGTTGCGCGATCAAAAGCGGGTCGAATATGGCTACGCCACCGATGTTCAGGCGCTGGAGGCTTTTACGAGGCTGACCCGGTTGGAGGGAATCATTCCCGCGTTGGAATCGTCCCACGCTGTCGCGGCGGTGATCGAACGCGCCGCCAAAATGCCCAAAGGCCATCTGGTCATCATCAATCTTTCCGGGCGGGGTGATAAGGACGTAACCGAAGTGGCCGCAAAAATCAAATTATGACCGGCCACGACATCACCCGCCGGGAATTTCTTCGCTACGGGGCCGCCACGGCCACGGTGGCGGGTCTGGCTGTCCCATTTTCCGCCGGCGCACAGGACGCCAGCGCGGAAAAGGCGTCGTTGCGCGTGCTTTTGCGCGACCCGTCCGGCCATCCGCTGGATCAAACCAGAGTCAAGACTATTATCGCCCGCGATCTGGCCGGCGATCCGCTGCCCCAATCCATCACCCACGACGAGGGGGAAAGCCGGGTGGCGCTCGCATCCGAACCGCTGCAATTGGCCTGCCGTCTTGAGGCGCCCGGTTTTGGCGAGGTTTATTGTTATGCGGACAACGACGGGAAGGGGTACACCCGGCCCGGCACGATTGATTTTGTGGTTGAAGCCGCCCGGACGAGGTTGGCGCGGGTTCGGCAAGCCCTGGAGCAGGATGGCCAGGCGGCCAAGGGCGACCCTGAATTTGAGAGACATCTGGCTGCCGGGGCGCGTCCGATTCCAGACCAGGACGGGCCGGAGCGGACTGCGGCCGCCTACGAATCGTTGGCGCACGGCCTGCATGCGGGGGAAAAGCTTGTCCTGCTCGCGGCGCGGCGGCGCATTGCGCGCCTGGCCGGCCCGCGGCGGGATTTTCTCTTTGGCTGCGCCATTTCCGGGCGGGATCGCTCGCCGGATTTTGCCCGCCGCTTCACCGACGCCTTTAATTTTTGCACCATAAGCTGGTACATCTGGCAAAAGGAGCAGCCGGAATCGCAGCAGATCGAGTACAGCCGGATGGATCAATCCCTGCAATGGTGTCTGGATCATAAGATCATCCCCAAGGGATTCGGATATGTTTATTTGACACGCGGGGCCATGCCGGAATGGCTGCGGCCCTGGCCGTATGAAAAGCTGCTGCCGTTGTACAAGCGCGTGGTGGAGCAGACCATGCGGCGTTACGACGGCCGGCTGCCTTATGCGGAAATCATCAACGAGGCGCATGACAAGTCGAACCTCTCGCGGCTCAATCACGCCCAAATACTGGAATTGACCCGCGAATCCTGCCTGGCCGCCCGCCGCGGTTCGCCCGGGGTCAAACGCCTCATCAATAATTGCTGCATGTGGGGGGAATACGGCAAGGTCCGCAACCCGGACGGTTCGCGCCGCTGGTCGCCCTGGCGCTACCTGGATGATTGCGTCAAGTCGAATGTCGAATTTGAACGCATCGGATTGCAGCTTTATTATCCCCAGCAGGATTTATTCGAGATTGAGCGGATGCTCGACCGTTTCAAGGTTTTCAAACGCCCGCTGCATATCAGCGAGATAGCCTGCAATTCCGCTCCGGGCCTTGATGCGGCCAGCATGTGCGCGAAAGACCTGGTGCCCGGCTGGCACGGTCCGTGGACGGAGACCATGCAGGCGGACTGGGCGGAGGCCATCTACACCCTTTGCTACAGCAAGGCGGAATTCGAGGCGGTGGGGTGGTGGGATTTTGCCGATTACCCCGGACATTTCTGGCCGAACGGCGGGCTGTTGCGCGCGGATAGCAGTCCGAAGGAAAGCTACGGGCGGTTGCTGTCGCTCAAGCGGAGCTGGGGAGTTGGCACTTGAGCGAAGTAAATTATTGCAGTCATCCGGCCTTGCGCGATAATGGCGGGGCTGAGAGTTTTCGATGAACGAATGGAATCTTCAATCCCGGTCGCACGCCTGCCAGGCCTGCCACAAACCTTTTGCTGACAAGGAGCATTACCAGACCATTTTGCTGGAGGCGAAGCAGGAGTATTTGCGCCAGGACATCTGTCACGAATGTTGGGAGGCCCAGTATCGTGAAGGGGCCAGTGATCGCAAGGGATTCATATCCCAGTGGCAGGGTATTTACCAGGCTCCCTCCGCCGCGCCGCCTGAGGCGATTCAAAAGGAATCAGCCGAGGGCCTGCTGCGCAAATTGATCGAGGCTAATGATCCCAAATACGGCCCGGTATGCTATATCCTGGCCGTCATGCTTGAACGCAAACGGCTGCTCAAAGTGAAGGAGGAAATCCAGCGGGAAGGCGCGCGCATCTTCATTTATGAACAACCGAAAACCGGCGACGTTTTCACCATCACTGATCCTGCTTTGCAAATGAATCAACTGGAAGAAGTGCAGCGTACCACCGCTGAGCTTCTGGCGCATGGCTTGAATCCGCCGCCTCCCGCGGTAGCTGTGCCGATGGAACCGCCGCCGCCCTCCGCGCCTGAATCTGAGGCGGAGCCTGCGCCTGAATCTGAGCCTAAGGCTGAGGCGGCGCCTGAGTCCGAGTCTGAGTCTGCGGCGGTGGACGATGTTCATGCAGAAAGTTAGCAGCCATGTCCGAGCCATCTGAATTTCAAAGTTTGCAAGAGCGGATCCAGTATCAGTTCCGCGACCAGAGTTTGTTGCGTCTGGCCCTGACCCATCCCTCCGTAGCCCACGAGCAGGGCCGGGCCATTCAGCATAATCAGCGTCTGGAATTTTTGGGCGACTCGGTGCTGGGCATGATATTGACGCGGGAACTATATGATAAATTCCCCATGGCCAGCGAAGGTCCGTTGACCAAGGCGCGGGCGCAGATGATTAATTGCCGCACACTGGCCGAACAAGCCCACCGCATAGGATTGCAGAACGACTTGATTTTAAGCCGGGGTGAAGAGGCCAATGACGGACGGGACCGTCCGTCCGCCGCCGCCGACGCTTTTGAAGCGCTGGTGGGGGCCATGTTTATTGATGGCGACATAGAGGCGGCGCGCACGTTTGTGTTGCGTTCTTTCCGCGAGGCTTTTGGGGAATTGGTTTCCATTCCCACCCTGGAAAATCCCAAGGGCGAATTGCAGGAGATGTTGCAAGCGAAGTCCGCCGACGCTCCCCAATATGTCGTGGCCAGCCAGACCGGCCCGGACCATGACCGCGATTTCGAATGTGTGGTCACGCACGGCGGCGTCGAACTGGGGCGGGGACGGGGCAAGAGCAAGAAAGCCGCCGAGAGCGAGGCGGCAGTGGCGGCTCTCAAGCGGCTTCGCGCTGCCGTCAAACCTTAAGATTTGCGATTTGCACGGGAGCGGGGCATTCAGCCGGACTCCCCATACCACCAGGCGCAACGGCATTGCCGCCGGCCTGGCGCTGTTCGTTCCGATCAAATAAATTCGTTGATCAGGTTTTCCAAGAATTCCTGGCGTCCGCTGACGTTCGGCGTCGGTTCGCCTTTTTTCAGCATGTATTTTTCGAGGGCGGCAAAGCTGCTCTTGCCTGATTCGACTTCCTTGCCGATGCCGCTGTCCCACGAGCTGTAACGTTGCTTGACAAAGTCGTCCAGCCGGCCGTCCTTGCGGATGGCGGCGGCGATTTTCAGTCCGTGCGCGAATGCGTCCATGCCGCCGATGTGCGCGTAAAACAAATCAATGGCTTCAAAACTTTCCCGGCGCACCTTGGCGTCAAAGTTGAGTCCTCCCGTGGTCAGTCCGCCCGCTTTCAAGATGGAGAGCATGCATTGCGTGGTCAGGTAGATGTCGGTGGGGAATTGATCCGTGTCCCAGCCCAGCATGGTGTCGCCGGTATTGGCGTCCACGGAACCGAGGGCGCCGGCGGCGGCGGCGGTTTCCAATTCGTGCTGCATGGTGTGGCCGGCAAGGGTGGCGTGATTGGTTTCCAGGTTGAGCTTGAGATCGCCCATCAGGTTGTATTCGCGCAGGAAATTCAGGCAGGCGGCGGCGTCGGAATCGTATTGGTGCTTGGTCGGTTCCTTGGGTTTGGGTTCGATGTAGAACTGGCCCTTGAACCCGATTTTCTTTTTATGCTCGACCGCCATGTGAAGGAAGGCGGCCAGATGATCCAACTCGCGTTTGAGGTTGGTGTTGAGCAGGGTGGAATATCCTTCGCGTCCGCCCCAGAAAACATATCCGGATCCGCCAAGATCGTGCGTCACTTCAATGGCCTTCTTCACCTGCGCGGCCGCGTAGGCAAACATGTCGGCATTACAACTGGTGGCCGCCCCATGAGCATAGCGGGGATGGGCGAAAAGACAGGCGGTGCCCCAGAGCAGACGGATGCCGGTCCGTTGCTGTTCTTCCTTCAGGGTTTTGGCGATGGCGTCGAGATTCTTGTTGGTCTGGGCGAGGGTGGCGCCTTCGGGGGCCACATCGCGGTCGTGGAAGGCGTAGAAGGGCGCGCCGAGCTTTTCGATGAACTCAAATGCCGCGCGCACGCGCCGCTGCGCGTTTTCCACGGAATCGCTGTTGTCGTCCCAAGGGCGATTGACGGTGGGCGCCCCGAACATATCGGCTCCCCGGCCGCGGAAGGTGTGCCAGTAAACGACCGAGAAGCGCAAATGGTCGCGCATGGTTTTGCCATCCACCTTTTCGTCGGCGTTATAATATTTGAACGCGAGGGGATTTTTTGATTTCGGACCTTCGTAGGCGATCCTGGATATTTCGGGAAAAGCTTTCATTATACTCATGGCCTTTATTTAACCGAATACCGGCGGTGGCGGCAATTCAAAATCCATGGAAATCCCGGCGTGTCGGACTAGGCCGGGAGTGATGCGCGGGCTGGAGCGGCGGCGGGTCTCAAGAGCGCCCATTGCAAATTCAATTGAGGGGTGATTCGACTGAGGTTTTGCAGGTCAACCGGCTTGACAATGCAGGCGGACGCCCCCAGGTTTTTGCACGATTGCAGATCGTGATCCAGCGCGGAGGCGGTCAACACGACGACATGGATGTGGGCGGTGCGAGCATCCGTCTTGATGTGGCGCAGGACTTCGAGGCCGTTCATTTTGGGCAGGCCCAAATCCAGCAGGATGAGTTGGGGAAGGTTGTTGTGTTTGCGCGTACCGGATTGGGCCACGATGGAAAGGTAATGGAGCGCCGCCAAACCGTCATGCACGACATGGATGCGATTGGTGATGTTTTTCAGCCCTTGCCGGGCCAGCTCGACATCGGTCGGATTGTCCTCCACGTACAGTATATCGATTTGATTGTCGCTGTGCTTTTTTCTGCCGGTCGGTTTGTCCGGCAGGGCTTCATGATCGTAGGAGAGGAGGGTGGGGATGGAAATCTCCAGGGCATACGCAAGTTTTTCAATGCTTTGCAAGGTCACATTGCGGGTTCCCCGTTCCACGTCGCACACGTAGGTGCGGTGCAAATCAGCCCGGTCGGCCAATTCCTCCTGCGATATACCCCGCTTGCTTCTCCAAGCGCGGACTGAAACGCCGAACCCCTTTTTCACATCAAATAATTGCGCAGCCATGTTTTTGTCCCCAGATAATACCAAGCGGCACAACAGACTATGAGTGACGCTGGCAGATTGCTTCCCGAGTTGCCCTGTTTGAGGAGATTCCGATGATTCCCAGATATCCCTGTTCAAATGTTAACGACTTCCACTCAGCTAAATCCGTTCCGTTTTGCTGTCCAGAATATTTTTAAATAAAAATAAGAAAAAATTTGGCGCGCCGGAGAAGAATCCGCGGAAGGGGGCGGGGTTGAGGGTTGTGAGGGGCTGAATTTATTTCCTGTGCTTGCTCTTTGGCGGGGTTCTGTCATAATCAGCGTGTCAAAGGTCGCGCTTATGGTGGAATTGGCAGACACGCTACTTTGAGGTGGTAGTGGGGTAACCCGTGCAGGTTCAAGTCCTGCTAAGCGCACCATTTTTCCCTAGGCGAGCGGGGAATAATCAGGAAATTTGCACAGAGTTTGCACAAAATAACGCCCGAACCGCAGATCGTCGCGTGAGATTCCCAGTCACCATAAAGCATCGTGGCAGCAAGGTGAAAATCTACGCGCCCGCCCGGAACTTCGCTTATTACCGGCTCGCCTACACGGTGGCGGGCAAGCGGCGGGTGCAAACCTTCGCTGCCTACGCCGACGCCCGCCAAGCTGGCGAACGCCTTGTGCGCGACTTGGCGAACGGCTCGCAAGCCGCTGGTCTTTCCGCCAGCCAATCCCGTGACGCGCTGGCCGCTTTTGAACGGTTGCAAGGCTACTTTCAACAAACCGGGCGGCGGATTTCTCTGCTGGGCGCAGTCACCGAATGTGTCGAGGCGTCCGTGCGGTTGAACGGGCGCACAGTGCCGGAAGCCATTGACGGCTACTTGGCAAACGTCGCCAGTGTGAAGCGGAAGGACATTTCCCAGGCGGTTGACGAGTTCTTGGCAACGCAAGCGCCGCTGACCAAGAGCACAAACGGCGAGCGGGCGCAACTTTCACCCAAATACGCCTACAACCGCAAACTTCAATTGCTCAAGTTCGCTGGCACCTTTCCCAATACCGCCGTTTGCGAGCTAGGCAAAGAACACCTTGACACCTTTATTGGCTCGCTCTCGGATTTCAGCGCCAAGAGCCGCAACCATTACCGTGCCGCCGTGCGTCAATTCCTGCAATGGGCGGTTCGCAAAGACTACTTGACGATAACGCACCGCCTTGGCGAAGCGGACGGGCTACGCCCTGAACATGGCAACACGGCGGAAGTGGAGTTTTATACCGCAAGAGAATTTCGCGCCTTGCTGGAAACGGCGGAAGGGCCAATGCAGGCAATGATTGCCATCAGCGGGCTTGCCGGATTGCGAACTGCCGAAGTCTTGCGCTTGACGTGGCAGGACGTTTTCCGCGTTCCGGGCCATATCGAGATCACGGCGGGCAAGAGCAAAACGCGCCAGCGCCGCCTTGTCGAAGTCTGCCCCGTTTTGGCTGCATGGCTTGAACCGTTTCGCAAATTAACGGGCAATGTCTGCCCGATTACCGCCGCAAGCGTTGACGTAATCTGGCAGCAGCAATTTGTCCGCCTTTGCGACGCCGCGAACGTTTCCCGGAAGCGCAACGGCTTGCGCCACGCCTTTTGCACTTACCACTTTGCCGCGTACGCCAATG
>CAZLEE010000113.1:0-13931 GCA_964558455.1 uncultured Verrucomicrobiota bacterium
TGTAGGTGATGTTATAGTTGGCCGAATTGAACGTACCGCCCGTCGCCGCGCTGGGGGTAATGGCGCCAGTCCCGGCATTGGTTGTGCTGAATGTCAAGGTCACCGTCCCAATCGTTTGACTGTTCGACAAGGCGGCGGTGAATAACGTGCTGCCTCCAGAGAGAGTGAGTGCGTTCGTTCCGTAAGTAACGGTCTCGTTGTTGGCCGTGACTGTTAATGGCGCCGGGTTCACGGTTAAAGTGGTGCTCGTATTGGTTGCAGGATTGAGAGCACCGCTGGCGGCAGACGTGTAGGTGATGGTATAGGGCGTAGCGCTGGCCGGCAGGGTGGCGCTGTTGTAATTCTTGGTAAAGGTGCCCCCCGTGGCAACGGTAACAGTTTGCGCATTCCCATTGATGGTTATGGTGATGGTGGCGTTGGTCGGGTACGTGGAGCCGGGACCAGTTAGTGAGCCGCTCAACGTCACGCTGGCGGCGCCGTAGGCAACCGTCGGGCTGGCGGTCAAACCAGAGAACGCGGGCGTGGCGGTATTTGTTATAACGCCGCTGGCTCCGGTCATGGTATAATTGTTCGCCACCGTGGTGCCGAAATACGTTACCGCCCCGTAAGTCATCGGGGCCGGCCCGAAGGTCCCGCTGATGGGCAATTCGGCGATGCGATTGTGGGCGGAGTCCACGGCAAAGAGGTCGCCGCTGGGATCCACCGCCACGCCCTCACACTCACTGAGGCCGTTGAAGTCGGTGGTTTGCGCGGGAGACGCGATGCCAAGGCTCAAGACCCTGATGTTGGTGCTGCCATAGCTGGCCAGATAGACATTGGTGTAGTTATCCACCGCCAGGCTGGCCGGAAAGCTATAACCCGTGAAGGTGGACAGAACTGTCTCCACTCCATTGGTGGGCAGTTCCACCACGTTATTGCTGCCGGAATTGACGACAAAAATGTCGCCATTGGTATCCACGCACAGACCGGCGGGAAGAATCACGCTGAGGCCCGCCACCGTCGTTTGGCTGCCGCCCACCGGCAGTTCCAGCACGCGGTTGTTCAAGGTGTCCGACACGAAAACGTCACCAGCCGCATCCACGGCAACGCCGGTCGGGTAATCAAGCCCGGAGAAGGCCACCGTGGTCTGCGAACCGCCTTTAGGCATTTCGAAGACTGCATTCTGATCGGGACACACCACATAAATGTTGGAGAAGACGTCCACTGCCACGCCCACGCAATTGCTCAGGCCGGTGAAGGGAACGACTGTCTGAACGCCCGCTGGCGTAATTTCGCAGACCCGGTTGTTGGCCGTGTCGGCCACATAGAGGTTGCCGCTGCTGTCCACAGCCAGGCTGCCCGGCGCATTAAACTGATCGGTGGCGGGGGTGGTACCGAGGCCGGTGCCCTGGCCGCCCGCATTGCCCAGAACCAGTGTGCCGAAGGAAGCGATGGGCCAAACCCCCGGGGGTTCAGCAACGGCCGTGAAGCCGAGGCCCTGAGCCACATAAACAGTATCGCCGCTTACCTTGTTCGACACCGCCAAAGAGTTTGCCTCGATCCAGTTTGTGATGCCAGTGTAAGGCTGGGAACCGCTCAACTTCACCGCCAACGGATTCTCGGTCAGGTTGGCCGGGGCGTAGGTGATGGTGTAATTGGCCGGGTTGAAGTTCGTATAAGTTCCGCTCGATTTGCCTGTAACCAGAGCCAGCGCGCTGGGAGTGATCGCGTAAGGCGAACCGGCCACAGGCGCCGTTGCCGTGGCGGCGCTGGCATTGGTGGTGCAGGCCAGAGTCACGGTCGCATTCGTGGCATTGTTACCATTCACGAAGCCGCTCTGGGAAAAATTCGTGGTCTTCAGGGTGCCGAGACCAGTATAGGCCGTTCCATACGTATAGGACTCGGCGGTAGCTGTGATCGTTGCCGCTTTCGGATTCACCGTCAAGGTCGCAGGTACGTAGGTGATTGTATAGTTAGCCGCAACGAAGGGGCCGCCCGCGCCCTGCGCCGCCGCGCTCGGAGTGACGGTATATGTGCCGGCATATTCATTCGTCGTACCAGGATTCGTGCCGCCGGTGACAGTGTAGGTCACCGATGCGATCACGTCGCTGTTCGACAGAGGAGTAGCGACAAAAGAATAGGTGGACAAAGTGCCATAGGTCGTGGCAGTGGCGCTGGCCGTGACTGTCGCAACCGCCTTGTTGATCACCAAGTTCACCGCAGCGGCGGTGCTTGAGCCAAATTGGGCGTCGGCAGTTCCGCTATAGACCGCAGTAACCGGGTAAGTGCCGGCCGCAGTAGTGGAGGGCGGAGTCCAAGTGAGGGAAGCAACTCCTCCCACAACCGCCACAGGGTCGCCTTGTTCCGCTCCGTTGAAATAGAACTGGACAGTGCCATTGTCAGGAACCCCGCCGGTGGGAGTGGGTGAAACGGTCGCCGTGGCGGTGACGGATAACTTGGATCCGTAGTTGATGGACGGTATTGACGCAAGAGTGGTCGTGGTCGCGGTATTCGCCGCCGCCACTGTCATAACGACGGTTGAACCAACCACCGAGGCGGTAGCCACGGTGCCCACAGCCAGGCCAGTACCCGCGACGACAACTTCAGCCGCAGGAGTGCCGGTAATGGTCCCGGTAACCCCGTCGGTCACTTGGATCAAAGTGTAAGTGCCAGCGCCCAACTTTGTCGCGGCAGCATTGGTAACCGTGATCACATTGCCGCTAAGCGCCAGGGCGCCGCCGGAGACGTAAAGGGAGGGATGGGCGGAATCGCCGGTGAAAGCGGTAGGGATGAAGGTCAGGTTGATCTGATTGGTGCTTAAACTGATGATGCCGCCGGGAGTGGAGTCATTGATTGTGGCAGCGGTGCCTCCCTGGACAATGCCGGTGCCGGTGGCGTTGAGCACTGTGCTGCTGCTCAGAGTGTAAGGATCGGCGCCGGTCACATCAAAAGTGCCGTTGGTGTAGATGGTAAGGTTGGACACGTTGTTGATGGAACCGCCGTTGACCAGAGCGAGCGTGCCGTTGGTGACGGACATATTGCCGCTGAAAGTATTGGCCGCGCTCAACTGCAAGATGCCAACCCCGTATTTGTTGAAGGTATTGTTGCCGCTGATGACGCCGGAGATGTTGATGATATAGTTTGCAGCCGTGCCTGAACCAATGTTCACCTGTCCATAACCGCCGGTCAAAGGCGATGTGGTGGTGTATCCCGGCGCTCCCGTGCCGCCAGTGCCGCCCGACATAATCCACGGCCCGCTAAAGGTCACGCCAGCGGCGTTACCAACGAGATTCAAACTGGAGGCCTCCGGCACGCCATAATTTGGATAGTAGGCGTAGTTAATGACGCTGTTGGGGATAGTGATGGGAGAAGTCCCCTCGGCAAGCAACGAGCCCCCGGAGCAGTTCAACAGGTAGATGGGGCCAGTGCCGAAGGAGGAGCTACTGTTAAAATACCAAAAGCCACCGGAGAAAACTGAACCGCTGTAACCCAGATAGGTTCCGCCGGGATAGGTATTGAGGCCGTTCAGATAGGTCGAGCCAGCCCCGTTTTCCGAGCAAATGCCGCCGGTGGTTGTGCCGCCAATCACGCCGGCGAATACCACAGTGCCGGGGTCGCCGGCGTCGCTGGTTGGGTCAACCGTGTCCAAGTTATTAGCTTCCAAATAAAATATGCCGGGGCCGGAGATGGTCACGGGACACGGGTTGGGGGTGAGAGAGCCATCGAATATGCCCCCAACGCTGTGGTTGGAATTCATCGTGACCGTGAAAGCCGGGGTGCCAGTGCCGCTGTGAACAGCAAAGAGGGCAGCGGTGTTTTCCACCCAAGCTTGCGGGGTGGCCTGGCCGGTCTGCGACGTGCTCCAGTCTGCGTTTTCCCATGTGCCGCTCAGAGAGCCGGTATAAGGGTTGGCGCCTGTCGTACCTTGGAGATCCCACGTTGTCACAGTCGCCCCGACATTACTGACGAGGCAGGAGGCAGTTAGGCTCAAACTGAGCAGCAATAGTTTTTTCATAATTTCGAATTCGGCTTTTAGGGGAGGTGGTCAGCGGATTACATGTTCCAAACTAAGCGCAGCCTTGCCGGTCACAATCGCCGACAGTCTTTGTACGCTGATTCGAATTTGGAACTGAGTAATCAACTGTGACGCAGTTTATATCTTAAATCCCGCCTTTTGGCAAGGGAAAAATCCAATTTTCAAAAAAGCCACAAACGAGGCTAAAGGCTGGGAGCGAAGCCTATGGGCTGAAATGGGGAAAGCGGAGGGGGTACGAGCTGGCCGGAACGGGCACTTGCGCAATGGCGATTGGCGTTGTATAAGAAACGCGGATTTTGTCGCGATGAGGAATGATGAGAACCTGATTGATGTGACTTTATCCCGGCCGACGGCCCGGAGTCGATGGACATGAAAGTTATAACCGAACAAATCTGCGCATGGCGGTCGTGATATTCAGCCCAACATGAATGTTTTAGCCCTCTCCCGTTTCCAATTCGCGCTAACCATAGCATTTCACTATCTTTACCCGCCCCTGAGCATCGGATTGGGGGTCGTGCTGGTCATCGTTGAGGGAATGTGGCTGAAGACCCGGAATCCGGTTTATCACCAGATGGCCCGGTTCTGGACGAAGGTCTTTGCACTGACCTTCGCCATCGGCGTCGCCACAGGCATCGTGATGGAGTTTGAATTCGGCACGAACTGGGCCACTTATTCGCGCTATGTGGGCGATGTGTTTGGCAGCGCCCTGGCTGCGGAAGGCATTTTTGCGTTCTTTCTGGAATCCGGTTTTCTGGCCGTGCTGTTGTTCGGTTGGGAAAAGGTTGGACGGAAGATGCACTTCTTTGCCACCTGCATGGTCTGTTTGGGGGCGCACCTTAGCGCGGTCTGGATCATCGTCGCCAATTCCTGGATGCAAACCCCGGCGGGCTTCCACATTGTGGGCGAGGGCATGAAGGCCCGCGCCGAAATCACCGATTTCTGGGCGATGGTGTTCAATCCGTCCTCCATGGACCGCTTGTTTCACACCTTGTGCGGCGCGTGGCAGTCGGGGGCTTTTCTGGTTGTGAGCGTGGGTGCCTGGTATTTGTTGAAGAAGAGACATCAGGACTTTGCGCGGGCCTCATTGAAAGTCGGGCTGATAGTGGGACTGGCGGCATCGCTCCTGCAACTGGGCAGCGGCCACATCAGCGCCCAGGGCGTGGCCAAAAACCAGCCGGTCAAACTCGCCGCCTTTGAGGGGCTTTATCAGACCACACGCAATGCGCCGTTGACCCTGTTCGGCTGGGTGGACGAGAAAAATGAGAAAGTCATCGGTCCGCAAATCCCGGGCATGTTGAGCTTTCTGGCGCACAACGATGCCGCGAAACCGGTCGCCGGCCTGCATGATTCCGCCCCCGATGCCAAAGACCGGCCGCCGGTGAATTTCACCTTTCAATTATTCCACCTCATGGTCGCCGTCGGGTTCTGGATGATTTTGATTTCGGCCCTTGGCTCCTACTATTTCTGGCGCGGGACGCTGGCACAGAAACGCTGGCTGCTCTGGCTGCTGGTTCTGTCGGTGATCGGCCCGCAAATCGCCAATCAGGCCGGCTGGTTTGCGGCGGAAGTCGGGCGGCAACCCTGGATTGTCCAGGGATTGCTCCGCACATCGGAAAGTTTGTCCGTGGTGGTCAAAGCCAACATGGTGCTCACGGCGATCCTGCTGTTCAGCGCGGTATATCTTCTCCTCTTCGCCGCCTTTATCTATCTGCTGGGTGGCAAAATAAAACACGGCCCCGACGATGCCGATCCGGCTCCGCCCGGAACAGCCGCGCAGCCGGAAGGGAGGGTGTCATGAATTTCGGATCGCTTGATCTCAACACCGTGTGGTTCATCCTGATCGGGGTGCTGTTCACAAGTTACGCGATGCTTGACGGGTTCGACCTCGGCATTGGCGCGCTGCACCTGTTCTGCAAAACCGATGAGGAACGGCGGGTCATGCTCAACACCATCGGGCCGGTCTGGGACGGCAATGAAGTATGGCTGATCACGGGCGGCGGCGCGCTTTTTGCCGCATTCCCCAACGTGTATGCGACCGTGTTTTCCGGTTTTTTCCTTGCCTTCACCCTGCTGCTGGTGGCGTTGATTTTCCGGGGAGTGGCCATCGAATTTCGGAGCAAACAGCCGATGCGCTGGTGGCGGCAGACGTGCGACATCGGGTTCAGCGCCGGCAGCATTGTCACCAGCCTGCTGATTGGGGTGGCCATGGGCAACATCGCCCAAGGCATCCCGTTGGACGAACACGGCGAATTCGCCGGCACATTCCGCGGGTTGCTCGGGGCGTATCCGCTGCTGCTGGGCGTGACAACCGTCGCCCTTTTCATGATGCACGGGTCCATTTACGCGCTGACAAAAACCGAAGGCGAACTGCACGACCGTCTGCGCCGCTGGGCCGGCAAGACGATTATCTTTTTCATCACCTGCTACGCGATTGTGACCATGGTCACATTGCTCTATGTGCCGAACATGGCGGCGCGCCTGCGAGCCAACCCGTGGCTGTTCAGCATTGCGCTGGCCAACATACTGGCCATCGCCAACATCCCGCGCGAAATTCAGCGGGGCCGCGATTGGCGGGCGTTTTTCTCCTCATGCGCGGTTATGCTTACATTAATGGGACTGTTCTGCCTGGAGATGTATCCCAACCTGGTCCTGAGCCATCCCGATGCGGCGAACAGCCTGACCATCCACAACGCCGCCTCCTCGCAAAAAACGCTTGGCATCATGTTGGTCATAGCGCTCATAGGGATGCCCATCGTAATCGCCTACACCATCGGCATCCATTGGATATTCCGCGGCAAAGTGAAGTTGGACAAGGCGAGCTACTGACCGGCCGGCAAAACAAATTTGTTTGTTATTGTCAATCAATACCTTGCCTTTTCCGGCGAAAAGAGCGAGCATGACACCGTTCGCATGAGAAAAAATCCGGACATTGACAGCAGCGGCGACGCCCGGCCAGCCGGAAGTGTCAGCATCAAATTCTGGGGCGTGCGCGGCTCCATTCCCAGTCCCGGTCTGGATACCATTTATTACGGCGGCAACACCTCGTGCATCGAAGTCCGGGCCGGCTCGGACATCATTGTGCTGGACGCCGGCAGCGGGGTACGGCGCCTGGGTTTGTCCCTGATGGAGGAATTCAAGGATCGCCCCATCCAGTTGAGTCTCCTGATCACCCACACCCATTGGGATCACATACAGGGATTTCCCTTTTTTCTTCCCGCTTACGACCCGAAAAACAAAGTGACCATATATGGTTACGAGGGGGCGAGCCAGGGATTGCTTGACACGTTCTCCGGCCAGATGGAGAGGCCATATTTTCCGGTCAGCCTGCGCCAGATGCCGGGCCATCTGGTGGTGCGGGAATTGCGCGAAATGGATTTCAAGCTGAACCAGGTTGCCGTGCGCGCCAAAGTTTTGAATCATCCCGGCGTCTGCACCGGCTACCGGCTTTTCACCCCCGGCGGTTCGATTTGTTACCTGCCCGATGTTGAATTGTGCCAGCGTCTGCGCGGCCTTGGGCAGGGCGGCGGAACCGCGACGGCGGAGGATCAATCCATGGTGGAGTTCATCCGCGACTCGGAAGTGTTGATCGTGGATTCACAGTATGACGCGGCCGAGTACGAAAAGCACATCGGGTGGGGCCATAGCTGCATGGAAGATTCGGTGGCCTTTGCCATGCGGGCCAACGTGAAGCGGCTGTTTCTTTTCCACCACGACCCCGATCACACGGACCGGCAGGTCCGGGACATGGAAGCGCGCGCGCGCCAGATTGCCGCCGGGCAGGGTTCGGGCATGGTCATCGAGGCCACCCGCGAAGGCTGTGAATTTACACTTGACTCAAAGGCGGGGGCGGCGGGTTGACAGATCACCCCGCCCCGGCTCATTTACCCGCTCAAACGGCCGCAAACACTTTTTCCAGGAACAGGCGGTTGGCCCGCGCGCTTTCGGTCACTTCGGCAAAGGTTTGTCCGCTGGCGCTCTCGACATAGATCGGGCCGTTGAAACCGGCCGCCTTTAACACCTTGAACACCCCGGCGAAATCCACCTTGCCCTGGCCGAAGGGGACCATGACGTCGCCGCCCTTGCCCGGACAATCTTTCGCGCAAAAGCCGGTCACGTATTGCGCGATGGGCTTCAACTCCTCCACCGGGTCCTTGCCGCCGTAATAGATGATGTTGCCCGCGTCGTACCAGATTTTGAAATTCGGACGCTTGACCGCGTTCAGGCATTGCTTTATTTCCCTGGCCGCGCCGCTGGCGCCTCCGTGCGGTTTCATGACCACTTTGATGCCGGTTTCCTGGGCGTAATCGGCCGCATCGGCCATCATCTGGTAATATTTCTGGTAATACTCCTTTTTATCCACGCCAAAGGTGAGCAGCCATTTGAGATCAAGAAACTTCGCGCGATCGATTTGCCGGCGCGTGTCCTCAATGGCCGCGGCCAGAGGCAGGTCGGCCTTGACCCGGATCGCGCCCATTTCGGACCTCAGGCCGGAGGCGGCGATTCTCGATTTCAATTCTGTCAAGTATTCTTCCGTGGCGTCGGAGCCGATGAAGAATTCGCCCGGGAGGGAGCTAAGCAGGCCGATGGTGTTGTAGCCCGCCTCCTTCACGCCCTTGAGCGCGACGTCAAAACCCCAGTTGGCCGGCTGGAGCGCGTCCAGGGGCTGCATTTTGGAACCGAACTTTTGCATCCAGGGCCGGTTAAAACAGCCGATGGGCCAGGACGATCCGGCGGCGGCGGTGGTATGGCAGGCGCCCGTCGCCAGGGCGGCGGCGGCCAGGGCGGTGGTTTGCAGGAACGAACGGCGCGTCAGGAGCGGATTTTTCATGCCGCCCCCTTGCCGGCGCACGGGGTCCGCCGGCTGGTTTTGATTTTGGTCACCGTGCCGGTTTTCAAATACATGGACCTTACCTTGCCGTAAATCCGGTCGCGCTTGTCATATAAACGTTTCAACGGGCGCGGCTTGCGCTGGTTCAGGGCGTAGGCGGTCAGGAGGGGCAGCGCCACCGTCGTGTCCAGGTAGGCCACCACGCAATCGGGCAGGTTGTTCGGGTCGATCTTGCCCCAGCTCACCGCCTCCGAGGGCGTGGCGCCGCTCAAGCCGCCCGTGTCCGGGCGGGCGTCGGTGCATTGCAGGAAATAGTCATGCCCCTTCTCCGCTATGCCGAGGACCTCCTGGATTTGCGGCTCCGTTTGCAGCATGAAATTCTTGGGCGAACCGCCGCCGAGCAGGAAGACGGAGGACTTGCGTCCGTTGGATTTGGCGTCATAGACGATGCCGGCCGTTTGGTTGACATCACGATTGGAGTCGAGCATCAGCTTGGAATCCCGCATGGCCATGGCGGCGATGTTCATGCCGATCGAACTGTCGCCGGGGCTGCTCGTAAACACCGGGACGCCGCATTCATAGGCCACGGCCAGGACGGAACAGTTCTTCAACTTCATGGCCCGGCCCCGTTCAGCGACGTATTTGCCGAGCAAATAATGAAATTCATCCGTTCCCATGGGGCGTTGAAATTCCGGTCCCTGGATGACTTGGCGCACAAAGGCGTCGGTGTCCAGCAACACATGATAATCGAACACCACGTCGTAAATGCGGACGATGCCGTTCCGGTGCAAGTCCACGTCGTTCACGAAGGGCGACCCCTGGTAGAGCGACATGTCCAACCCGTAATGCAGGTCATGATAAAGATTGGCTCCGGTGGACACGATCCAATCGACAAACCCCGCCCGCATCAGCGGGATTATACAGGATTTGCCCAGACCCGCAGGGGTCAGCGCGCCGGTCACGGTCATGCCGATCAACCCGTCGTCCGGCAACATTCTTTCGGTCAACAGCCGGGCTGCATCCCGCAGGCGTCCGCTGTTGTAGGCCAGAAAGGTCTGATCCATTAAATCGGCCACTGAAATATTTTTCCCGATACCCGGCGGATTCAAGCGGGGGTAGTGGGCAAATTTTTTTGGCATAGTTTTGCTCATGCGCGGCATCGTCGCCCAGAATCCCGCATGAGTAAATCCTAATTTGCGCTCTACAATCGGGATAGAGACCCGATTTCAACTTTTTATTTTCCAAATTTCTGTTTTTGCCCCCGCCCCGTCCGGCCGGGGTCTTGGAAACACGGGTGGCCCATGAGCGGCTTGTCAATGGCCGGGCAATGCGACATTCTTGGCGTCATGCAGCCGCCCGAACTCAAGAGTCTTCAGCAAGGCGATGGCGCCGCCTGGGACCTGGCGTTTTCGTGGCTCTGGCCGGCGGCGTTCGGGGCGGCGCAAATCACGCTTCAAACCCATCTCCCCGCCGAGGCGGAGGACGTGGCTGTGGAAGCATTGGAGGAGTTGGTGGAAAAAGTCGGCGGAGTCAAATCCGTCGAGGAACTCAGGCCGCTGGCCGCCGGCATTGCGCATCACCGGGCGGTCAGCCGGTTGCGCCGGCACTTTGCCGTGAAGCGCGGCAGCGGCAAAACTGAAAGCCTCAACGGAGGAGGGGGGGAAGCGGATTGTGTTCCCCAAGAAACGGAGTTGGACTCGCCTCTCGCTTCGCTGGAGCAGAAGGAGCTGGCCGGGGCGTTGCGCGAGGTTTTGGCTAAACTCAAATCCCCCCAGGGAGACATCGTGGCCGATTTTTTTCTCCACGGGTTGAGCTACGATGAGATCGCGCAGAAACATCAGTTGGCCCTTGGCACTGTTGGCGTTTATCTGAAGCGCGGATTGGACGCCATGCGCCGTATTTGGGAAAGGAAACAAAAAAAGTTGCAAGAAGGGACACCGATTTTGCGATGAACTCAATGAATGACCAAATCTTTTTCGATTTGGCGATGAAGGCCATCGCCCGCCAGGCCAGCGTTTCTGAACGGGCTGAGCTGGAGGCCTTGCTTTCCCTTCATCCGGAGTTGAAGGCTGAATTTGAACGATTACAGGCGGACGCTGACAAGGCCAGGAAAACCCTGGCTCTTGCCAGCGCGACCGAGGCGGTGTCGCCTGAACTTCCGGCTTATCTGCGGGGCCGGTTGCAAACCAAGGTCCGGCAAACACTGGGGCGCGCCCCAGCGCCGGACGGGCGAAATCGGAAAATGGTTTGGAATTGGCGCTGGATATTGGGGTTGGCGGCCGGCGCAACGGCGGTTGTTTTGCTGTTGTCTGTCAAATTCACAGAAGAACAACCCGCCTTGATGAAACTGGATTTGGCCGCCAATCCTCACGCCTCCCGGCAAATCCAAACCGCGAAAACCGCCGACGCCCCCGCAGTGGCTCCGGTCCGGTCCCATTCGCCCGCAGCGGCATCCCCGGCCCCGACCGCCAGCCGCCAAAAGCTGGAAATCGCAAGCGCAGAAGCCCCGATCCCGCTCCGCCAACACGCGGCGGCGCCTTTGACTCCGACCAACGTGACACGGGAGGTTGTAGATGCCGCCGCCCCGGTTTCGCCCCAGCCACCCATGGCGGCGACCATGACTCCGACTAATAATTTGCCGGCCGGAAACGTGCTCGCTTATTCGGACACGATGGTGGCAGCCGCCGGCAATTCTGACCGTCCTGCAACAGTTCGGAGTCACCCTTTTTATAACGCAAGCCCGGCTCCTTCCGGCAGAATGGCAGGCTCGCCACCCAGCGCCAAAGCGGCGGGCGCCTCCCGTTCTGAAGTAGCGAGCTGGTTCGCCGCAGCCGGGTTGAAGACACCCTCCGCCTTTGGAGGGGCGCTTGTTGCCGACGCGCCCATTCAATTGAATTACACCCCGGTGAATCTTCAAGTGAGTCTCCCGGCGCACCGCTGGAAAAAAATACCAATAAGCGTTTCGCGCGCGGACATGCTCTCGATTGAGTTGCACGTTGCAAAAGGCAATCCAATCAACGTCGCCCTGATTCACGCCGGCGAGCTGGCGGACCTTGAACAGACCAACGGCGTCATCCGTTCCAAAAAATTGCAGAAGGCAAGCCTGCCTGAATTCAAAGCTGTCAAGATAATTGATTACAGCCAAAAACACCTGATTGAGGCGGGTGATTTCCTGGTTGTCCTGCAAGACACCACAATGGGAATCCTGTCCGCCGCCACGAATGACATAGAGATTCACATTTGTTTGACACGAAAAGAACCCTGACCGGCGGTCAGGCGAACGCAAGCTGCCGGCTGGCGGGCATTTCGTCCCATGTGCGGCCTTCCAGTTCGCGTCCGTTGCGTTTCTTGAACACGCCGCCCCATTGTTTGAAGTAAAAAGCGACGCCTGCCCTCAGGCACTGGTCGCGAATTTCAGCAACCCACTCCCCGGCCATTGGCCGCGCGCCGGGGCCGGACTCGCCGCCGACAATCACCCAATCGATGCCATGCAGATCCAGCCTTGGCATGGCGGCGAGCAACGGCTCCAGCGACAGGAATTTGACGTGCGCGCCGGATTCGCGGAGCAGATCAATTCGGCCGTAATAATCCGGGTGTTCAACCGTGACGCCCTGCCAGACGTGCGGCGCCCAAGCCAGCTTTGCATCCAGTTCGATCAACCGTTCCGGCCGCTTGGTGAGAATTTGGTACCGATGCCAGCCAGCCTGATGCATCGTGGCGAACACTTTTTGGATGAACGACAGCGGCACGTCGCGATGGTAAAGGTCGCTCATCGAATTTACGAAGATGGTTTGCGGGCGCTTCCAACGAACCGGCAAGTCCAGCGCGTCTTCGTGAATCGTGACGTTGAAGCCATTGCGGTAATTGGCGTGGCCCATCGCTTGCAGCCGAAACGCCATGCGTTCGGCGTAGCAATGTTTGCAGCCGGGGCTGATCTTGGAACAACCCGTGACGGGGTTCCACGTTGCCTCGGTCCATTCGATTGACGATTGAAGCGCCATTTATCGGATCTAATTTAGAGCATTTCCTTCTGATTGTCTGGAGCATAAGTGCATGATTTTCTCCAGAACTCCAGCCCCTTTTCGTTACGGGAGGCAAAAAGAAGGTAATAGTAGTTCTTTACCGGGCGCACGTCGGTGAACTTGTAGCCTTCCTCGCGGAGTTTCCGATCGTAGGTGCTGGCGAATGTTCGTCTGAGGGCGGCAAAGTCGGACAATTTGGCAGGCTCCACAACATCCGGCTGGCTGCAAAAGCCGGGAACACCAAGGAACTTTTCATATTTTTCGCGCGCGGTTTTGTGGCTTGGCGAAAGAATGGCCGAAACGATGTTCCTATTCACATCCGTGCCAAGCGCGACATTGATGAGCAAATCCGCTTTTGGAAGGTCATTCATAATGCTCTTGATAGTGGTGAACGGGACGTCGCATTCCGTCGGATCAATAAAAACGAGGTTCAAGCAGTTTTTGGGCAGCCGGCTTAGGATGCTGGACAGGCCAACGGCATCGCTGTAATCGCCGACCACTGCCTCGGCAATGTCGGATTTTCCCAAGGCCTTGATGCGCTGATTGAGAATGGCCACGACGCGCGGGCTGGCGTCAATGAAGATGCCTTTTTTGAGTTTGGAAAAATGTTTATGACAGACGATGGCCAATGCGGTGCCGTCCATCTCATCGCGGTCATTTCGAGTGATGCACCGACCCGGCCCGCTGCAAATTTCCACATAGTTCAGGCCCTTCCATCGGTTGCTCATTCCTCCGGAGAAGATGCCAAAGTACTGGACAAGTCGGTAAATTTTATCATAGGCCCATTCGCCGACGCATCGCACTGGCAAGTCATCAATGATGGACCTGGTTTTGGTGCATAATCCATCGGCATCAATGTCCTCCCGCTCAGCGAGGTCGCAACCCCGGCATTGGGGATGACGCCTCTGGCGGAGGTCGAGGGTGTGGCTCATAAAACCGGGTCTAAGGTTTTTCCCGGATTTTTACAAGCCTTTTGTAATCAACAAATGACCATGAACCAATTCAGCGGCCCGCTAGTGCAGTGTCGCAGAAAAGACTTTACTAATATAGGGTGTCTGTGCCAGAC
>CAZLEE010000114.1:0-13777 GCA_964558455.1 uncultured Verrucomicrobiota bacterium
GACAAGGAGCGTTTTTTGAATTTGAAACTTGTTCCCGCCCGGTTGACGGCTGAGGAGACAGCTTGGTGTTTAGGTTTTGCCGCTCACGATATTCCTGTCTTGGTGGCGAAAGGGTTGCTCAAGCCGCTCGGTCATCCTGCCGACAATGCGGTTAAATTCTTCGCCTTGGTTGCGCTCGAACCGCTCCGGTCGGACACCAAATGGCTTTTCCGCGCGACGGACGCCATGCTCGACCATTGGCGGACGAAAAATGCTCGCAAGGCAATCGAATCCATTTCCAAGATGAGTTCAAGCCCAACCCTGCCTTCAAACTGTTTAAGCCTTTGGGATTGGAAGGGGTATCTCCCGGGCGTGGCGCGCGGGAACGTTTTGCCTCATTTGGGGGACGGCGGCGCCGATTTCATGACGTCAAGTCAGGTCAGGCATTGCAAAATGTAGGGTAAAAGCTGTTTCTTGCGCGAGACGACGCCGGCCAGATCCCAGACATGGGGGTCGCGCGCGGGGAAATTGATCCGTTGCAGTATTTCCGGCTCGCCGCTGGCTATGAGCAGGGAATTCTGGGTATTCACATCGGTGACGAGCAAGGCGGCGAAGCAGAGGCCGGCGCGGTGGCAGTGCTGTTCGAGTCCCGCGACCAATCCCGCCTGCTTGTCCGCGAAATGGGAGAAGTTCAGTTCCTCGATTTGCGAAACCGTGAACCGCCTCCCCTTGTCCACGTATTGCTTGCAATCGGCGGCGATGACGTCTTCCGCCGTCATGGTCAACAAGGGCGACCCGACGGCAAAGATTTGTTCCGCCAGCCCGGCGGGGTCCTGCCGGGCCAGGCCGGAGAGGATTCCCAATATCCGCTTGTCGGTCGGCGTGGCGGTGGGCGAGGTGAGATTCAAGGTGTCGGAAATGAGTCCGGCCATGAGCAGCCCCGCAATGTCGGGAGGGATGGGGATGCCGTTTTGCTCGAAGCTAAGGGCGACCAGGGTGCAGGTGGACCCGACCGGATTATTCCAAAAGAGGATGGGCGAATCGCTGGAAAATCCCCCGATGCGATGATGATCCAGTATTTCGAGTATGGGAACCTTGTCCGCCCCGGACACGGCTTGGGAAAGTTCGTTGTGATCCACCAGCACAAGGCGGCGGGGAATGGGTTTGATAAAATCGCTCTTGGTCACGATGCCGGCCAGGAACCCCTTTTCATTGATGATCGGGAAAACGAGGGAATGGGAGTCGGCGGCTTGTTCGCGCGCGATTTCCAATGCTGTGTCCGGGCTGAAACTGGTGAATGGCTCGATCATCCGCCCGGCGCGAACCCCGCCCCGCGCCAGCAGCACGGTCGTGGCTGTGTCGTGAGGCGAACTGATGACGGCAACCCCCGCCTCGCCGGCGGCGCGCAGAACGCTCTCCAAAACCGTCAAGCCGCCAGTGAGGACGATGGCCTGGACGCCGGATGCGATGGCGCGTCTCTGGATGTCCTCGCGATCCCCCACGAACAGGATGATCCGGCGCGCCTCGTGCCGCCGCATTCGTTCGGAAAACGTGTCCAGGCTCATGGCGGCGACCATCAAGACTTGATCAACGGGTTCCCGGGATAATTGGCCGGCAATAACCGTTCCGCCGAAAGTTTCGACGATGGCGGCGAGGGAAGCGACAATCTGGCGCGCGCCCCCCGCCTGCTCGCGCGAGGGAAACAGATGATGGCTGAGCTTGAAAGCGGAAAGCAAACCGAGACAATGGTTGTCCCCGTCGATGACAGGCAGGCCGCGCAATTCCTTCCCGGCGATGATCTGGAGCGCGTCGTAAGCGGAGGAATCCGCGTGGACGGAAACGACCTCGGTCTGCATCACGTCGGCGACCCTGGGGGCGACATCGCTCAGGAACACGGGCGGTTCGACCGCGAATTTTTTCAGGATGAAATCAATGCGGGCGTTGATATTGCCGGCGCGGGCGGCGATGACATCGGGAATGCCGAGGGATTGCTTGAGCCGCGCGTAAGCGAGCGCGGAACAAATGGAATCCATGTCGGGATTCTTGTGGCCAATGATGATGGTTTGCACTGTTTATTTTACAGTTCGACGGACGTTTTCCAAGTCGATGAATCCCCTGTTGGGATCGACGCTGACGAGACGGACCTGAATTTCATTTCCGACGTCCAAGCCTTTCTCTCCCCGGATGACGCGGCCTTCAGCCGGGCTGGTGAGCAGGCGGGCGTAAGTGCCGTCCGTATTGACGCCCGTGACAATGGCATCGAATAGCTGGCCGATCTGCGGCCCGAGGAGCAGGGCGGCGGCGACTTTTTTCATGAACCGCTCGACGTGTTGGGCGGCGGATTCGCGTTCGGTGCAATGGGCGGCCAGCGCGGTCAACTCCGCCTCGGTATAAGGGGCGGGCATCCCGGCCAGACTCGCCTTGAGCAGCCGTTGCATGAGCAAATCGGCATAACGCCGGTTGGGCGCGGTGGAGTGGGTGTAATCGCTCACGGCCAGACCAAAGTGCCCTTCGTGCTCCTGTCCGGGATGTTCCACCACATACTCTCCCGGCCCCATGGATTTCAGCACCGCCAGGGAAAGTTCGGGAAAATGCGCGGGGTTGTCCTGTTTTTGCGCGGCCAAAAAATCGCCCAGCGCCTTCGGATCGGGTTGGGCCGGCAGGCGGGTTCCCAGCAGGGCGGCGATGGCCAGAATGCGATCCCAGCGTTTGGGCGTGCGGACGATGCGCCGGACGCAAAGGGAATTTTTGGCGCGCAGGTAACTGGCCATGGCCACGTTCCCGGCGACCATGAAGCTTTCGATGATGTCCCGGGCCGCGTTTTCCCTCACCATGGCAAAGCCGGTTATTTTATTGGCGACAATGATGGGAATGCTTTCGACGCCGCCGAAGGTCAGGGAGCCATGCTGCTTGCGGAATTTCTGCAAGCGTTGGGCGGCTTCATTCTGCAAGAGCAATTGATCGTTGAGGCCGGGCGGGAGAACACCCTCGCCGGGCGCGCCGTTGCCGTCGCGCAGCCAGCGTCCGACCGAATCATAATTCAACTGGGCATGGTTGCGCACCAGCGCAACCTCCGCCTCCGCGCAGGTCACCTGGCCATCCGCCGCCACCACAGTTTCAATGACTATCGCCATCCGATCCTCATTCGGCCCCAGCGAGGTGAGATCGGTGGAGAGCCGTTCCGGCAGCATGGAAAAAACAGGGCCGCCCGTATAAACGGAGGTGGCGTTTGCGCTGGCGCGGGCGTCGGTCGCCGAGCCTTTCTTGACCATGCCGTCAACATCGGCGATGCCAACCAGGACGCGAATGGCGCCATCGGGCCGTTTCTCGGCCCACTCGATCTGGTCAAGATCGCGCGAATCATTGTTGTCGATGGAAGACCAAAGCAGGTTGCGCAAATCCAGGCAACCCGGCGCGAAAGCGGGCGGGGTTTTGACGGCGTTGACCTCAGCCATGACTTGGCGGGGGAAATCGGGTTGGAAGCCGCGGCGGATCATTTCCGCCCGGGCTTTCCCATGAAAATCGAACGGAGCTGGAGTCTGGTTCATGCGGCGTAAATGTTACGAAGGCCCCGCCCTTTGTCCATTGCCAAAGTTTTTATATTCCGCCCCTAACCAACCATGAGACAGGCGAATAGAGCGGATGCAAACGCCCGTCACCCACTCAAACTCCTTGCGGGATGGCGGGTCTTTCACCAATATCCACCCGCCTATGCGGCGACAATATCCGTTTCACATCATCGAGCCAAAGTGGCAGAACTACTGGGACACGCAGAAAACGTTTCGCGCCTGGAATCCGGGCGATTCCATTCCGCCGGAACATCCTTTCGCCAAACGTCATGGTTTGCAGGGGCCGGTTCCCGCCGGGCGGCTGCCGCGCAAATTTTACGTGCTGGACATGTTTCCTTACCCTTCCGGGGCAGGGCTGCATGTCGGACATCCGGAGGGTTATACCGCGACTGACATTCTGGCGCGCTATCGCCGCGCCCAAGGGTTCAACGTCCTCCATCCCATGGGTTGGGATGCGTTCGGCCTGCCCGCCGAACAATACGCCATCCGCACCGGCCAGCATCCGCGCAAAACGACGGCGGAAAACATCCGCGTCTTTACCCGCCAGATCAAATCGCTGGGTTTCAGCTACGATTGGAGCCGGGAAATCAACACGACCGACCCGAAGTATTGCAAATGGACGCAGTGGATTTTTCTCAAGCTTTATAATTCGTGGCTCAATCCCGCCACCAACAAGGCGGAACCGATCAGCACCCTTCCCTTGCCGGCCGGCTGCGAGTCCCCCGCCGCGCAACGGGCCTGGCGCGACGGCAAACGTCTCGCTTACGTGAGCGAAGCCCCCGTCTGGTGGTGCGAAAGTCTTGGCACTGTCCTGGCCAATGAGGAAGTGATTGATGGCAAAAGCGAGGTGGGCGGCTTCTCCGTCACCCGCAAACCAATGCGGCAATGGATGCTGCGCATCACCGCCTACGCCGACCGGCTGCTGGCCGGTTTGGAAAAAATCGACTGGAGCGATTCCCTCAAGGAAATGCAGCGGAACTGGATTGGGCGCAGCGAAGGGGCCGAGGTTCATTTTCAAGTCGAGGGCGGCCCGGCCGGGATTCCGGTTTTCACGACCCGTCCGGACACTTTGTTCGGCGCGACTTACATGGTGCTTTCGCCCGAACACAAACTGGTTGACCGCATCACGACACCCGGCCAGAAATCCGCCGTGGCGGCTTATAAGGCCGAAGTGGCGACCAAAAGCGATTTGGAACGCGCCGAAACGACCAAGGAAAAAAGCGGCGTTTTCACCGGCGCTTACGCCATCAACCCGGTCAACAAGGAAAAAATCCCGATCTGGATCGCCGACTACGTTCTGGCCACCTATGGCACCGGCACAATCATGGCGGTTCCGGCGCACGACGAGCGCGACCTTGCCTTTGCGCGCAAATTCAAACTGCCCGTTCGCACCGTGGTGCAGGCTCCGGCGGGACAGGAAAGCGAAGGGTTCACCGGGGACGGCGTCAGCGTGAATTCAGGTTTCCTCACCGGACTCCCCACCGCCGCCGCCAAAAAGAAGATCACCGCCTGGCTGGTTGAGAACAAACTGGGCTTCGGGACAGTCAATTATAAATTACGCGACTGGCTTTTCAGCCGCCAGCGCTATTGGGGCGAACCTTTTCCGATCATCTGGAAGCGCGACAGCGAGGGGAATCTTTATCACGAAGCGCTGCCCGAGTCCGTTCTGCCCCTGCAATCGCCCGATCTGACGGATTTCAAACCCACCTCCACCGGCGAACCGCCCCTGGCCCGGGCCAAGGAATGGGTCAACCTGCCCGACGGCTCGCAACGCGAAACCAACACCATGCCGCAATGGGCGGGGAGCTGCTGGTATTACCTGCGTTTCACCGACGCCCGCAATGACCAGGCTTTTTGCGCACCGGAGGCGGAACAGTATTGGATGGGCGCGACCGGTTCCAAGACCACGCCCGGGGTCGATCTTTACGTCGGCGGAATCGAGCACGCCGTCCTGCATCTGCTCTACGCGCGCTTTTGGCATAACGTGCTTTTCGACCTGAATTGTGTCAGCACGCCCGAACCGTTTGCCAAGCTGGTCAATCAAGGCCTGATCCTCGGCCAGGACGGCCAGAAAATGTCCAAGTCCCGCGGCAACGTCATCAATCCCGACGACATATTGGTCGAGTACGGGGCGGATGCGTTCCGGCTTTACGAAATGTTCATGGGGCCGCTGGAAATGGTCAAACCATGGAACACGAAGGGTGTGGAGGGGGTCTATCGTTTTCTCGGCCGGGTCTGGCGGTTGTTTGTGGACGAAAAAAGCGAGACGGAATTCGAGCAAAACCAGGCGGCGGGCGGGACGGCAAACCTGGATCAAATCCGCCTGAGCGCGGCCATTCAGGAATGTCCCGCCACAGCCGCCCAACTCAAGGCCCTTCACGCCTGCATCAAAAAAGTCACGGAAGACCTGGATCATTTCGGGTTCAACACCGCCATCTCGGCCCTGATGATTTTCATCAACGACGCCATCACCTGGGAAACCAAGCCGGCGCCGGTTCTGCGGGATTTTTTGAAATTGCTGCAACCGTTCGCGCCGCATCTGACAGAGGAACTGCACGGCAAACTCGGCTCCAAAACCATTCTGGCCTATGAGCCGTGGCCGAAATTCGACCCCAAACTCCTGGTCGAAGACACGATGGAAATTCCCGTGCAACTCAACGGCAAATTGCGCGACCGGATTGTTGTTCCCGCCGCCGCCACTCCGGCGCAAATCGAGGCCGCGGCGCTGGCCAGCGAAAAGGTCAAGGCATTCATGGCCGGAAAACCGGTCCGAAAGGTCATTGTCATCCCCAAGCGCCTCGTTAATATTGTCATTTAAAGATTGGGGTTTCCGGGCGGGAGTGGTATATTCGCCCGGATGAAAAACCTGACAAAGCAGGAGCAGTTGGTGCTTTGTTTATTGCTTTTTTTACTGCTGACCGGTTGGGCGGTGAAAGTTTATCGCACCGCGCACATGCCGGTCGCAGCCGACACCCGACAGATGCCTTGAGTATGCAACCGTTGAATTTTGAAGATATTGTTCGAAAGATCGTGGCCGCAGACGACCGCTATCAATTCGATGCCTACTTGTTTGTGCAAGAGGCCATCAGCTATACCCAAAAATCCCTCGGCCGCAAAAAACAGGAGGAAATGCACGTCGGGGCCAAGGAGTTGTTGAACGGCATCCGCGAATCCGCACTCAGCATGTTCGGCCCCATGGCCAGCACGGTCCTGGCCGAGTGGGGGATTCGTTCTTGCGAGGATTTTGGCGAGATCGTCTATAACCTGATCCAATACAAACAGGCCTCCCAATCCCCCTCCGACAGCCGCGATGATTTCAAGGGGGGCTACAATTTTGACGAAGTTTTTCGCAAACCGTTTCTGCCTTCAAAACATGGCAGCCCCCAACCGGTTCCTCCCCCCGCAAAAATGATTGGCCGGGGCTGATCTTCCTCCAAACACCGATGACAGTTGCCCAAAAAACATCCCCCCATCCCTCCCCAACCCGCCGGAAATCCGCGCCGGTTGCCCCAAACGCAAACGAAATTCCCGCCATTCCGCCCGACGTCCGCCTCATCACCCTGGAAAACGGGCTGATCATCATTATTCGGGAGGATCACAGCGCGCCCGTTGTCTCCGCCCAGGCTTGGTGCCAAACCGGCAGCATCTACGAAGGCAAATGGATGGGCGCGGGGTTGTCCCACGTCCTCGAACACATGCTTTTCAAAGGCACCACCACCCGCCCCGGCAGCCGCATCGACCAGGAAGTGCAGCAGGCCGGCGGTTACATGAATGCCTACACTTCCTTTGACCGCACCGTCTTTCATATCAATGTCCCCGACACCGGCGCGACCGTCGCCATTGATATCCTTTGCGACATCATGCAAAACGCCAGCCTGCCCGAAGGGGAACTGGCAAAAGAACTCGACGTCATCCGGCGCGAGATGGACATGAACCAGGACGACCCGGGACGACGGGCGGGACGGCGGCTTTTTGAGGTGGCTTACACCAAAAGCCCCTGCCGTTTCACCGTCATCGGTTACCCGGACATTTTCAACACGCTCAAGCCGGAAGACATCCGCGCCTATTATCAAGACCGCTACGCGCCCAACAACATGTTCTTCGTCGTGACCGGCGATGTGAAGGCGGACGCCGTCGTCAGCCAGATTCGCGCCGCGTTTGTCAAGAGCAAGGCGCGGCCCATCCCCCCCATGGTCCTGCCGCCCGAACCGCGCCAGACCGGCCCGCGCGAAGTCATCGAGGAAGCGCCCATTCAGCTCGGTCTTTTCCATTTTGCCTGGCACATCCCCGATATCCGGCATCCCGACATGCCGGCGCTGGACATCCTCGCCGCGCTGCTGGGCAGCGGACGCAGTTCCCGTCTCTTCCGCGAAGTGCGCGAGCGCAAGGGACTGGTCACCTCCGCCGACGCCTGGACCTATTGCGGGGCCGATCAGGGATTGTTCGGCATGAGCGCGGCGGCCGATGCCGGCAAAATAGCCGCTTCCCGCACAGCCTTGCTGGCCGAGGTGGAACGGGTTCGAAACGAACTCGTCCCCGCCGCCGAATTGGCCAAGGTGATCAAGCAATTCGTCGCCGGCACGCTCGCCACCCGCAAAACCATGCAGGGCCAGGCCCAGGACCTCGGCTCAAATTGGATTTCCTCCGGCGACCTCAATTTTTCCGAACGTTATCTCGTCGCCGCCAAAAGCGTCACCCCCGCCGATTTGCAACGCGTGGCGCGCCAATACTTGACTCCATCCAACCGCACCCTTTACGCCCTCCTGCCCACCGGCGCCGCGCCCAAGGCGGCCGCCCAAACGCGGGTCGCCGCCGAAAACGCCGTGCGGAAAATCGTCCTTCCCAACGGCCTGTGCCTCCTGGTCAAGGAGGATCACCGGCTGCCCTTCGTCGAGTTGCGCGCCGTTTTTCAGGGCGGCGTGCTGGCGGAAACGGAGCAGAACAACGGCCTGACCCAGTTGATGAGCAAAATGCTCCTGCAAGGCGCCGGCCATCGCAGCGCCGAGGAAATTTCCACCGAGATCGAATCCGTCGGCGGCAGCATCGAAACCTTCGGCGGCAACAACAGCTTCGGCTTGTCGGCCGAGGTGTTAAGCGACGACCTGAAAACCGTCTTCAATATCTTCGCGGACGTTTTGCTGAACCCATCCTTCCCTGCGGCCGCCTTCGACCGCGAAAAACGGATTCAACTGGAAGTGATCCGATCCCAAAAAGATCAACTCCTGCAAAGTTGCAGCCAGGCCTTGCGCCGCGGCCTCTTCGGCCCCGCCGGCTACGGCCTCGACCCCAATGGCAGCGAAGAAAGCGTCCAGACCCTTCCCTTGGCCGCTCTGCCCGAATTTTATAAAAAAACGGTCGCGCCCAACAATTGCGTCCTGGCCGTTTTTGGCGACGTGAACCCGGACGCGCTCCAGGACATGGTGGAAAAATATTTCTCCCGCTGGAAAAAAGCCGCCCCCATTGTCCTCTCAAACCACGTCCCGCTTCCTTTGACCGGCATCAAACGCATCGCCGAAACACGCGACAAGGAACAAGCCGTGCTCCTGGCCGGTTTCCCCGGCATCACCCTGAAAAACAACGACCGCTACGCCCTGGAACTGGTGCAGGAAGGGTGCAGCGATCTCGGCTCCCGTCTTTTTCTCCGCATCCGCGAAAAACTCGGTCTGGCCTATTATGTGGGAGCGCAGAATTTTCTGGGCGTGGTCCCTGGCTTCTTCGCCTTTTACGTCGGCACCGCGCGCGACAAAGTCCGCCAGGTCGAGGAGGAATTAATCAACGAAATCAAACTGTTGGGATCGCAAGGCTTCACCGAGGAAGAATTGAAACGGTCCAAGGCCAAGATCATCGGCCAGAAAAAAATCGCCCGCCAGGATCTCGGCGGCTACGCCATTACCGCCGCCCTGGATGAGTTATACGGCCTGGGCCACAATCACCTCGACCTCGAAGACGCCCTTTACGAAGCCGTGACCCTGGATGACATCAAGGCCGTTGCCAGAAAACACCTGACCCCCGACGCCCTCGTCCTGGCCGAAATCACGCCGTTAAAATAAAGTCCGCCCGGCTGCCCGCAATTTCCTTCTTTTCCGGCGCGTAAAATGCGCCATCATGCAGCCGATGATTTCTCAAATTAAGTCAGTTCATTTCATCGGCATCGGCGGGACCGCCATGGCAGCGGTCGCAGCCGCCCTGCGCGACAAAGGTTACGACGTTTCCGGCTCCGACCAAAATGTCTATCCCCCCATGTCCACTTTCCTGGACGCAAAGAAAATCAACGTCATGCAGGGCTACGCCGAAGCCAACCTGGCCGGCAAACCCGATCTCGTTGTGGTTGGCAACGCCATTTCGCGCGGCAACCCGGAGGCCGAGGTGGTGCTTGAACAGAAACTCCGCTACTGCTCGCTGCCCGAATTGTTGAAGGAATTCTTCATTCGCGGCAAACGCTCCATCGTTGTCACCGGCACCCACGGCAAAACCACCGTCACCTCCCTCCTCACCTGGGTCTTCGAGCACAACGGACTCAATCCCGGTTTCCTGATCGGCGGCATCCCCAATAATTTCGGCGCGGGAGCCCGCTTCACCGACAGCCCCTGGTTTATCATCGAAGGCGACGAGTATGACACCGCCTTTTTTGACAAACGGAGCAAGTTCGTTCATTATATGCCCGAAGTCGCCATCATCAATAATCTCGAATACGACCACGCCGACATTTTTGAAAACGTGGGCGCCATCCAGACCTCCTTCAAACGGTTCATCAACCTCATTCCGCGCAACGGCCAGCTCCTGGCCAACGGGGACTGCCCCAATCTCGCTCCTCTCCTCAACATCACCCATTGCCCCGTCAAACGCTTCGGCCTGGGCGAGGACAACAGCATCCGCGCCTTCAACATGCGCTACGGCCCCACCGCCACCGAATTTGAAATCCCCAGCTTCAAGTTCCATCTTAATCTTGTCGGCGAATTAAACGTCCGCAACGCCCTCGCCGTCGTCGCCTGCGCCAAACATTGCGGATTGTCAAACAAACAAATCCAGGGCGCCTTCGACACCTTCAAGGGCGTCAAACGCCGCATGGAAGTCCGCGGCGTCGCCGGCGGCGTCACGATTGTGGACGATTTTGGCCACCATCCCACCGCCATCCGCGAAACCCTGGCCGCCCTCCGTTTGAAATACGCCCATCAACGCATCTGGGCCGTTTTTGAGCCACGCACCAACACCACCCGGCGCAATGTGTTCCAAAAGGAGCTGGCCGCCTCGTTCCAGCAGGCCGACGCCGTCGTTATCTCCCAAATCGCCCGCCTTGAACTCCTCCAACCCGGGGAGCGCCTCGACCCCAAGCAACTCCTGAGCGACCTCCAGGCCACCGGCAAAACCGCCGTCTATCTTCCCGACGCCGACGCCATTGTGTCGCACCTCAAAAAGGAAGCCGTGGGCGGCGACGTCATTTGCGTTTTCAGCAACGGCGGCTTCGGCGGCATCCACGACAAACTGCTCCGCGCCCTTGGCCGGTGAGCAGCACGGACGGCGGAGCGGGAAGGGACCGGGCTTGCGCAGCCCGGGCAAAGGGGATAAAGACAAGGCGACACAGGCGGACATGGCGACATAAAAGAAGAAGACTATGAGCGTATTTTTACAAAGTCTGAAGCTGAATAATTTTTTGTCGTTTGGCCCGGAAAGCCAAAGCATCGAGCTGTCCCCTTTGAACGTGATCATCGGCGCAAATGGTTCGGGAAAATCCAATTTCATCGAAGCCCTGGAACTGATTCATGCGACGCCGTCGGATATTTCCGACGCGATTCGCATTGGCGGCACGGCGGGCGAATGGTTGTGGAAAGGCAACGGGCAGCCAACCGTGGCCACGATAGAGGCAAAGATTGCGTCCGATGATCCAACCCCTGAGTTGCGCTACAAACTCTCGTTCACAGAGGCCAACACCCGGCTGGAAATCGTGGACGAAATTTTGGAAAACTCCCTTCCAAACAGGCCGGGCGAGTCCGACGTATTTTTTTATTACCGCTTTCAAAACGGACGGCCCGTCATCAACGTGATGCAAACGGTCAAGGACGGAAGAGTGAACAAAGAACGCGTTGAACGTCATCTCAAGCTGGAAAGCCTCAATCCCGAATAGTCGGTATTTTCCCAGCGCAAAGACCCGGAAGTTTATCCCGAACTGACGCGCGTCGCCGAAAATTTCGGGCGCATAGAGATTTTTCGCGAGTGGAGTTTTGGCCGGTCCGCAGCCTTGCGGAAGGCGCAGCCGGCAGACCTACCGGGCGATTCACTGCTGCCGACCATTGTGAACCTTGGCCTGGTGTTGAACGATCTGGAGCATCAGGACACATGGCCGCAATTCCTCGAATACATGCGGCGTTTTTTGCCGCGCTTCAAACGGTTGACAACGAAGATTCAAAGCGGCTTGGTGCAAATTTACCTGCACGAGGACGGACTCAAGGCGCCGATTCCGGCCACCCGCCTTTCCGACGGCACGATCCGTTTTCTCGCGCTGCTCGCGGTGTTGCTGCATCCGAAAAAAGCGCCGATGCTCTGCATTGAAGAGCCGGAACTCGGACTGCATCCCGACGCGCTGGCAATCATCGCCGAGTTGCTGGTGCAGGCGAAGGCCGGGACACAAATCGTCGTGACCACCCACTCGGATGTGCTGGTGTCCGCGCTGACGGAGGAGGCGGATTCGGTGCTCGTGAGCGAGTATGGGGGCGGCGGCACGGAATTTCGGCGGCTGGAGCCGGGCAAGCTGGCAAAATGGCTGGAGAAATACCGTCTTGGCGAAATCTGGCGCATGGGCAAATTGGGGGAAAACCCCTGATGGAAATTGTCATTTACTTTGAAGGCGGCGGCAACTCGGCCGAAACCAGGGCCGCTCTCCGGTTGGGCATGTCCGCTTTTCTCAAGCCGCTGGTGGATATGGCGCGGCAACGCCGCCGCCGTTGGTTCATCACGTCCTGCGGCGGGCGCGATCAGGCGTGCGAGGCATTTCCCGATGCGCTTGAAAAAGAGCCGGATAAATTTAACGTCCTGCTCGTGGATTCCGAAGCCGCAGTGACATTGTTGCCGCGCGCCCATCTTCAACAACGCGACCGCTGGAATCTGGAAGACGCGCGGGAGGAGCAAGTGCATCTGATGGCACAATGCATGGAAGCGTGGCTTGTGGCCGACCCGGAGGCTCTGGCGGAATATTATAATCAGGGATTCAATGCCGGCGCCCTGCCGCAACGAACCAACCTGGAAGAAGAATCCAAGGAACAAATTTACAGCGCGCTGGAAAACGCCACGCGCCGGACGCAAAAAGGCGGCTACGGAAAAATCAGGCATGCGAGCGAATTGTTGAAGCGCGTGAGCCAGGAAAAGGCGAAGAACCGGTGCGCGCATTGTAAACGGCTTTTCACGACGCTGACGGCAAAAATCCAGGCGGGATAAAAAATTTGCGCAAGCGCCGGGACGTTATTTCTTGACGAACGCCATATTTGCGGCACTTTCATCTCCGATTGGTCGTCCCGCCGATACCAGGCGGGCGTGCCCCCGTTTTTTTATTCCCGTTTTTTTGACTGACAGTCGAAAAATATTAATTTTTTAACAAATCGGTCTGCTATTATGAAAACTGGTTATTTGATTGACATGGATGGCGTGATCTACCGGGAAAACCGCCTGATTCCCGGCGCCGAGGAGTTCGTGCGCGCGCTCACCGCCACCGGCACCCCTTTTCTGTTCCTGACCAACAATTCCGCGCCGACCCCGGACGATCTCGTCGTGCGATTGAAACATCTGGGCATTCACGGCCTGAACCGCCGCCATTTTTACACCTCCGCCCTGAACACGGCGGATTTCCTCTGCTCCACCGACCCCGACTGCACTGTCTTCGCCCTGGGCGAGGGCGGTTTACTGGCCGCCTTGAACGATCAGAAAATCCCCAACGACTCCATCCGTCCCCATTACGTCGTGGTGGGCGAGGGTTCCATTTCCATGGAAAAACTGGCCAAGGCCCACGAATGCATTGAACTCGGCGCGCGGCTGCTCGCCACCAATCCCGACAACTGGTGCCCCGTCTCCAGCGAAAAGAACCGTCCCGGCACCGGCGCCACGGCCGCCTTTCTCGAAGCCAGCACGGGCCGGCGCGCCTATTATTTGGGCAAGCCCAACGGTTACATGTTTCACGAGGCCAAGCGCAGGCTCAACGCCCTGGCCATGATCCCAACCGACCAGATCGTGATGATCGGCGA
>CAZLEE010000115.1:0-13757 GCA_964558455.1 uncultured Verrucomicrobiota bacterium
TGCATGACATCGTAGTTTCCACCCTTGGTCAGCACGTCCGTAATCTCTTTCTCCCGCAGACTGGACAATGTGGCCTCAACAACCGTGACGTGAATATCAGTCTGCTGTTCGAACTCCGTCGCCAGAATTCGCGCCGCTTGCCCATAGATGCCCCCCTGCAAGGAAGTGATTGCGCAGTGAGGCGGCAATGCCTTCTGCTTACAGCCGGCTGGAAGGAGGGGCAAGAGGCAGAGAAACAGATACGCAACTCTCTTGAGCCAACCGGCAGGGACAAGGTCAGAAATCCAAAATCCAAAATCCAAAGCAGATTTGAAGCGCGACGATTTTGATGGTTTATTTAAGGTCGGGCGCATTGTCCGGGGTTAAGAAGGGTTCGGCAACGGCGTTCGCAACCGCCCAACCGAAGATGCGAAGCTGCAGCTTGGCATACGGGCCGGTTTCATTTTTCCATTGTCCTTTAATTGTCAAGTCTCAGCAAGCGAGATTTCGCATTTTTTGAGGCTGCGCCACGGCTTGCCGGAACCATCGGCCCACGGACAAGCGGTGCAGGGCATTGCGCCTCCTCGTCTCCCGAGACCGGCCTGCCTCTGTGCCTGGGATCAACCGCATGCCGTCTCCACCCTGCCCTTCAGTCAACAGGGCAAAACCCGCGTCCTTCAACTCCGCGCCCCGCTCAAGCAGAGGCCTCCATTGTTTGGCTCGACTCCAGCCAAACTGTTCGACCCACTACTGACCCGCCTGTTTCAACACATCGGCAATCATGATGGGGGCGCCGGCTTTGCCGGCGCTTTGGTCGGCGGCTTCCATGAAGGCGAAGATTTCCATGGTCTCCTCCGGTTGCACCGGAGCTACGCCGGTTTGGAAGAATTTCACGATTTCGACTATCAGGGGAACGTAGCCGTCAAAATCACCGACCTTGGCTTCGCCTTTTTCACCGCGGGCCACACCGCGAAAGTCGTCGGCGGCGCGGAACACGCCCTTGCGTCCGCCACTCCATAGGCCCACAACTTCGATTTTACCATCCGGCGTGGTGCCGCGCTGCACGCTCTCGCAGCCGGGTCCCATCACAGTATAGAGGGCCTCGACACCATGAACGCCATACCAAAAGAGGGTGGGATGGTGCGGCTCCAAATAGCAGGGACCGTACGTTTCGGCGTAGGAGACTCGGCCGAGGGCGCCGTTGTGAACCGCCTGGGTGGTTTTGGCAAAGCGGAGCGAGGAGGAACTGAACACCGGCACTCCGGCCGCCTTTGCCAGTTTGAAGATTTCAATAACCTCGCGGAGCGAGCCGGCCATGGGTTTATCAACGAAAACCGGTTTATGCGCTGCGAATACAGGTTTGACCTGCTCCAAGTGCGGACGACCGTCGATGCTCTCCAGCAACACGCCATCAACATCCCGGCACATGTCCGCAATGCTGTCGTAGAATTTAACCCCATACTTTTTTTGCAGCGTTTTGGAGTATTCTTCCACCCGGTCGGCGCTTTCCGGAATATCTTTGCTGCCGCCCTTGAAGGCCGCCACCACCTTTACGCCCGCCATATGGCCCTTGGCTTCAGGGTTGTTCAACGTTTCGGTGAATTCCGTCGCATGGGAGGTATCGCAGCCAATGATGCCAAGGCGGAAATCCGCGCCGAAGACGGCTGCGGCAGAAAGGCAGCCAACGGCCACCAAGAGTGAACCATACCGGAGATTTGATGTCATATTGTTCTATTCGTTTTGCCGCGAATTGCGCATCAGGACCGTCGGTGACGAGCCACAATCGAAGCGTGCTGGGCGGAAGATAGCTCGCGCCAGGGGATGGATACAATGACGTGAACGCGTCATTGTGCAGGGGGTGGAAAATCCGTATGTTCGCGCCATGATATCACTCGTTCATTTCTCTTGAATAGTTTGATTATGAAACCACTATCTCGTCGCAAGTTTCTAAGTCAATCGACATTGGCCCTCGCCGCTCTGGACGCCCCTTTCATCCGGTCCGCCCGTGCCGGCGAACCTGGTCCCAACGATAAGATCCGCCTTGGGATCGTCGGCTGCGGAAACATGGGGCGGGGAGACTTGGAGTGCTTCTTTGGGAACGCGGAAGTGGATTGCGCGGTCATTTGCGACGTGGACGAAGCGATGCTGGCGAAGGGTATCGCGATCTGCGAGGAAAAACGGGGCCGCAAGCCGGACACGGTCAAGGATTTTCGCCGTGTGCTGGATCGCAAGGATGTGGACGTGGTTCTGGTTGCCACGCCTGACCATTGGCACGCTTTGCCGACAGTCATGGCCTGCCAGTCGGGTAAAGATGTCTATGTCGAAAAGCCGCTGGCCAAATCGATCGGTGAAGGCCGGGCCATGCTGGAAGCAAGCCGGAAACACGACCGCATCGTGCAAATGGGGTCGCAGTGGCGCAGTTGCAAACACATCATGGAGGCCGGGGAGTTCATCCGCTCCGGCAAGCTGGGCAAAGTCAGCGTTGTGCGCGGTTGGGCCTATCTGGATTGGCTGGCTCCCATCGGCAAGCCTGCGGATTGCGCGCCACCGCAAGGCGTGGATTACGACCTCTGGCTCGGCCCCGCCCCGCAACGGCCTTTCAACCCGAACCGTTTCCACTTTAACTTCCGCTGGTTCTGGGACTACGCAGGCGGACTGACGACGGACTGGGGAGTGCATCTGCTCAACATGATGTTTATGGGCTTGGACAACGAGCCGCCCAAGACCGTCTGCTCGAGCGGCGGCAAATATACCTTTCACGACAATTCTGAAACGCCTGATTCTCAGGTGACGGTCTATGAGTTTCCCAGTTGCCTTCTCATCTGGGAGCAAAAGGCCGGCTTGAACAATGGCCTGAACAATCGCTCGTGGGGCATTGAGTGGAGCGGCACCGAAGGCTCGATTTTTCTCAATGACGAGGGCTGGGAAATCCGCCCCGAACGCAAGCAGGAGGGCAACCTCGAAGCGCAGAAGAAGCCGGGCAGCGGCGATCCGCGCCCGGCGCACGTGCGCAATTTCCTGGATTGTGTCAAATCTCGCCGCCAGCCCGCGCTCAACCTGGAACTCGGCCACTTGGTCTCAACGACGGCCCACTTGGGCAACATCGCCCTTCGGACGGGCAGAAAAATTGTCTGGGACGCGGAGCAGGAACGGATCGTTGGCGACCCCGAGGCGGACAAACTGGTCGTCGCGGAATACCGCAAACCGTGGTCGCTGCCCTACATGCCAAGGAGTTAACCTTGGTGCGAGAATTCGTCTGGGAAGAGAAAACCGGACGGTCGTGCGGAAGATCCCGGCAGGAAGCCGTCGGCTGTGGAGAAAAATTATCAACTTGGGTGCGCGGCGCCATCACGTCCGCGTCTGGTGAATGTGTGCTCCGCAGACCGGATTTGGTGAGTTGGACAGCGAAGCAGGCCACCGTTGCCAGGGGCGGCCTTTTTGTTGGCAGCCTCGGCCCGACGGAAGATGCCGGCCGCGTGGGCGATGGCATCCTGGATCAGCTCCGCACGGCCCTCGGCCCCGACGGACTTGGTTGAAATTGGGCTTGGAACACCAACGCCGTGCCTTCGCATTGGTCAACTCCAAAGAATCCTGCGCTTTGGAGGCTTCACGGGTCAGCCGGATTTTCGGGGGCTGCACTTAATGGGCGCGTGACAGGCCGGGTGATTTCTGGCAAAATTTACCGAGTTCATGTCACTCCTTAAGAAAATTCTCCTTTGTGCAATGGTTTGCGCTTTGGCTGGGGCCGTTCAGGCGCAGGACGGGGCTGACTTTGTGTTTGACACATGGCAGACGGACGCCGGGCTGCCCCATAATTCGGTCACCGCGCTCCTCCAAACCCGGGACCGCTATCTCTGGATCGGCACATCAAATGGACTGGCCCGTTTTGACGGCGTTCGATTCACGACTTTCCCGGCGGTGGATAATCCTGGCCTGAGGGGCAACCGCATCCTCTGCCTGCACGAAGTTTCCACGGGCGTTTTATGGATCGGCACGGGAGACGGCGGTTTGGCCAATTATCGCGCCGGGCAGTTTACCTCGTTTACAACGGAGAACGGTCTTTCCTCGGACACGGTTCTGTGTCTGGGTGAGGATAAAGAGGGGGTGCTTTGGGCTGGGACGGCTTCGGGATTAAACCAATGGTCGGGCGGGCGATTTGTCACCTTTTTTCAGACCGACGGCCTGCCTGATGATCGGGTCTCCGCTCTTTGCCAGCCGCGTCAGTCGGCCTTGCTGGTAGCTACGGCCAAAGGGTTGTGCCGGTTCAGCCGCGAAGGACTGGCCGCTTATGAAGCCATGGCGCCAACCCAAGTCGGCATCCGCTGCTTGCACGAAGACCGCCAGGGCCGGCTCTGGCTTGGAAATGACGAGGGCCTCTTTAGTCTGCAAACCGCCGGCAAAGGCGGTGTGGCCCTGATTTCAAAGTTCCACTCCGGCCAGGTGCTTTCGCTGGTCGAACGGATGGACGGCACGCTCTGGTTTGGAACCGGCGCCGGCGCCCTTTGCCGGGTGCTTCCGACCGAAGGAACCAGCAAAAAAGTCTGGCATTTTCCAAGTCCGGTGACCGCATTATGCGAGGATTGCGAGGGCAATCTCTGGGTTGGCACGGCCGCCAATGGCCTCCACCGGCTCAAATCCCGCCAACTGCGGCTCATTCCCAAAACCGAGGTGTTGAGCGAGTCGGCAACGCCTTGTTTCTTCGAGAGTCCAACAGGGGAGTTGCGCTTCCTGTCTGGTGACAATCGCCTTTATGGCTGCAAGGGGGGATACCTGACCTTGCTCGAACGCTGGCCCTTGCCGGACGGGGTGGCGGTTCGCACGGTTTGCGAAACGACCGCCGGTCAGTTCTGGATCGGGACGATCGGGGACGGTCTGTTCGAATATAAGAACGGCCTGCTGCGCCAATTCAGCGAGCGGGACGGACTTTCGGACAGCGCAATTGAATCGCTCTACCCCGAAGAGAACGGCGGTCTTTGGGTGGGCACCCGCAACGGGGGCCTGAATTATTTCAAAGACCATACTGTGACCCGCTTTAACACCCCTTGGGGGTTTTGGAGCAGGTACGCCTGCGTGCTGGAGAAGGACCGTGCGGGCAACCTTTGGGTTGGAACCACCGGTGACGGTCTTTTCCAACTGGCGCAAGGTCGGTTTGTTGCCTATACCGAAACCAACGGCCTGCCGAGTCCGTGGCTGGAATTGATACGGGAAAAGCAGTTTGTTGCCTACGCCGAAACCAATGGCCTGCCGAGCGGCTACATCCGCGCGCTTTACGCCGACCCGGACGGTTCGCTTTGGGTCGGCACCGCCAAGGGCCTGTGCCGGATTCGGGACGGGCGGGTGACGGCGTTCAACGGCAGGAACGGCCTGGTTGAGGAAGCAATCCTGCAATTGCGCAGGGATGACGGGAATCTGTGGGTTGGTTCCAGCAGCGGCATTTTCCGCCTCCGTACCGACCAGCTCAACGCCTGGAGCGAAGAACGGACGCACTTCATTGATCCGGTGCCGTTTGGCGGCGAGGACGGCCTGCCCGGAGCACAGTGTTTGACAGAATTTCCCTCCCAGACCGGCCGCGGCAAACCCGGAGACGAGATTTGGCTTTCGACGACCAAGGGACTGGTCTCCATCAGGCGAGGCGATTTCAAGCAGAACACCTTGCTGCCGGCAGTCACCTTGGAAGAGGTGCTGGTGGACGACCAGCGCGTGCCGTTCAACGGCTCGCTTCGGGTCGCGCCGGGAAAGCAGAGCCTGGAGTTCCGTTACACGGCCTTGAGTCTGACCGCGCCGGGCAAAGTCCTGTTCCGCTACCAACTGGAGGGATTGGACTCCGATTGGAGCGAACTTCGCGCCAGCCGGACCGCCCGTTATCCGAAGGTGCCCCCCGGCAAATACCGGTTCCAAGTCGTGGCCCGCAATAACGATGGAATCTGGAACGAGCAAGGGGCCGGCATCGACATCGTGGTGGCTCCTTTCTGGTGGGCTACCGAATGGTTCCGTTTTGGCCTCGCCGCGGCATTCGCCGGCCTTCTCGGCGGCCTCTATCGCATGCGGCAGACCCGCCGCCGGGAACTGGAACGCTTGCGCGTGCGCATCGCCGGCGACCTGCACGACGACATCGGGTCCAATCTCTGGAGCATCATGCTCCTCAGCCGGATATTGGCCAAACAGGGAAACCTCGACGACGAAAACCGGCAGGACGTCAACGAAATCAACCGCATCGCCGCCCAAACCTCAAATTCCATCCGGGACATTATCTGGCTGATTAACCCTGCATTTGACACTATGCAGGACCTCATGTTGCGGACGAGGGACTTTGCCGGAACGGCCCTGCGCGGGGTGAATTATCGCCTCCACTGCCAGGATGCCTTGCTCCCGGTCAAACTTCCCCTCGAATTCCGGCAGAACATTTTTCTCGTATTCAAGGAGACTCTCACCAACATTGCCCGCCACGCCCGGGCCACGGAGGTCGAAGCGGGTATCGAGGAGAGTGACGGCATGTGGCGCATCGTCATCCATGACAACGGCCGGGGATTCGACCCGGCGACGGTTACCGGCGGAAACGGACTGAAAAACCTCCGCACGCGCGCCATGAAAATGGGAGCCGGGCTTGAACTGACCAGCCGCCCCGGCCAAGGCGCCACGCTCGTCTTTACCGTACCGCGCCCCTGATTCTAATCTCAAGCCTTGCCGGAATTTGAGAATTGAAGGACAATGGCGGCATGATGACCGGCCCGTTGGACGCTGTAAGAATATCATGGCTTATGGATGTCCCGCCGGGTTGGCCCAAGAGAGTCGCGCCTCTGCTGCTCTGCCTCCTCCCCGGGACGGGGTCAGCATCAGTTGGATTGTGACATGAATATCGGCGCCTCAAACAGGAAAACCATCGTCTGGCTGATTGAGGACCACGCCGACACCCAGCGCGTGCTGGCCAGGGTGCTCAACCGCGACGCCACCATGCAATGTCCCTGCGCCTTCGCTTCCTGCGAGGAGGCGCTGGCCGCGCTTCGCTCCCAACCGCCTCCTGATGTCATCTTGCTGGACGTCGGCCTGCCGGGCATGAGCGGCATCGAAGGCATCGGCCCGCTCAAGGCCCTGTCCCCGGCGGCGCAAATAATTATGCTGACAGTATTTGACGACCAGGACAAGGTCTTCAAAGCCATCTGTGCCGGCGCCTCGGGCTATCTGCTCAAAAACGCCGATGAGGAGGCCATTGCCGAGGCGGTTCACGAAGTGCTTCGCGGCGGGGCGCCAATCAATCCGCGGGTGGCCCGGATGGTCTTGAACACGTTTGCCTCCCAGACTGCGGCCCCTCAACCGGATTACGGCCTGTCAGCCCGCGAGCGCGAAGTGCTGGAATTGACCGTGCAGGGCCTGGTCAAAAAAGAGATCGCCGACCGCCTGAGCCTGAGCTATCACACGGTAGATAACCATCTGCGAAGTGTCTATACCAAGCTGCAGGTTCACACCCGTGGCGGGGCGGTGGCAAAAGCCGTCGCCGAACGTCTCTTCTCCCCGGCGAAATGATGATGCGAGCTTCGCGGCCTGGTGGCTCACGTTTCTGAGGCCCGCGTTGATTCAGAGATCGGGCCAGCCATGCTGCTCGAAGCCATCTTTGTTGTCCTGCACCCGCTGAAACCGCGCCGACTCCGATCCCTGAATCGGCCTGCGGCTGTTTATTATCTCCGGCTCATTGGCGCGAGCCGCGCGGAGACCTGGAATCTCTCTTCACCTTGTGTTGTGTCGGTTGATTGGGAACGATCGGTATGGCGCTTTGGAAGGCGTCGGAATTCATCGTTTGGTTGGTCGCGATTTCCGAATAGGTTTCGGTGATATTGCCCTTTATCTTTTCCATTTTTTGCATTTGCGCCTTTTGGGCGGCAGGCAGGCTGGCTAAAAGGGATTCATCCATTTTTCCGCCAAAGACAATCTCAAGACGGGGAATGAGAAAGTCGTCTTTGTGAACCCAGATGTGCAAGTTTTGGAATCCGAGATGCCCGGTCAAAACATAGCACTTGCGGTTATCGAGAGTTTCGTTGTTGGTTTTGGAAAAGCTGTTCAACATAGGGGACATGCTGCCGTTTTGATCGAAAAACAAGGAGGCAATGACGGAGCTCATTGTTCCCGAATAGCTGCCTGCTGTCGCCAAAGCAGTCTCGCGATTTTTCATTCTGGACGAGGCGGAGCCGTTTTTCAGAAAGTCGCCGCTGCCGGCGGACCAGACTGATCCTTGGGTGACTTTTGCGCCAACCGCCGGAGTTTTTTCCCATTCCAAGCGATAAAGGCTTGGCCGGGCGAGGCGGACGGATATTTTTGTTTTCGTTTCGACAGGCGTGGTCAGCGCCGGGCTTATGGCCGACATGTCCATCTCAGTGACCGACTCACCGTCTGCGCTATAACTGGTGTAAGTCTTGTAGGCGGCGGTCATTTTTTGAAGAATTTCGCTGGCGCTCAGATCGGGCGGAGGCAACTGCACCGGCGTGTTGGTGGCCTTGATTTCGGCGGCAACAACTTCCTGGTGCTGGTGATATTTGTCCATCGCCTTTGGGATGAGCAGAATCGCGGCAACGGCGGCCAGAGCGCCGCAGCCCAAACCGATGTACAAGCCGTAACGCGGCTTTTTGGCTTTGCGCACCGTCGCCGCAGCCATGACCGTGCTGGTGCGGGCATGCTGGACGGTGGAAGGCGCCATGCTCAACTTGTTTTTGTGAGGGCTGGCGGTGGTGGGAGGCGCCTCCGGCGCGTCCGGCACAGTAATGACGGCGTTGCAGCCCGGGCAATTGATCTGAAGCCCGCAATATTCGTTCGTCGCCGCAATATTCTGCTGGCAATTAGGACAGGAAAACTTGAATTCGCTCATAGTGCAATGCTCCAAACTGTTGCGCTTCCGCCCGGATGTCGAGCGGATTTATACGCCACGGCGTTCCTTGACCGATTGCAGGATGCCGGCCACGACTTCGTCCTTGGGCCGGGCGCCCTGGTTGCCTTTGCCGTGCAGTCGAACGCTGACATTGTTGGCTTCCATGTCGCGCGCGCCAATGACCAGCATGGTGTGAACGCGCGCTTCCTCGGCGCGCAAAACCTTGCCGTTGATCTGGTCGGTGCCAAAATCGGCCTCGGCGCGGATTTGATTGGCGCGCAGTTCAGCCAGGATGGGCTTGGCATAATTGACCAGCTTTTCATCGTCGCCAATGGTCAGGATGCGGACTTGCTCCGGAGCGAGCCACAAGGGGAAATTGCCGGCGTAATGCTCGATCAAAAAACCGATGAATCGTTCGTGCGTTCCAAGCGGGGCGCGGTGAATGCACAACGGCGTCTTTTCCACGTTGTCCTTGTCGCGATAAACAAGGCCGAATTTGGAGGGCACGGCGAAATCGACCTGGTTGGTGGCCAGGGTGAATTCCCGTCCGATCACGCTCCAGACCTGGACGTCGATTTTCGGGCCGTAGAAGGCGGCTTCGTTGGGGACTTCGACAAAATTGATGCCGCTCTTTTTGAGGACGTCGCGCACCATGTTTTCGGTCTGAATCCACAAGGCGGGTTCATTGACGAATTTCTGGCCCAGCTTGGCCGGATCGTGCGTGCTGAAGCGCATGACGTGTTTCTCAATGCCGAATATCTTGAAGTATTTCAGATACATTTCGTTGACAGCATTGAATTCGGACGCGAATTGCTCCGGGGTGCAATAGATATGGGCGTCGTTCATGTTGAGCGAGCGGACCCGCATCAGGCCGAACAATTCGCCCGATTGCTCGTAACGGTAGCAAGTGCCATATTCGGCCAGGCGCAGGGGCAAATCCCGGTAACTGCGCAGCTCGGCCGCGAAGATGCGGTGATGATGCGGGCAGTTCATGGCCTTGAGATAATAACGCTCCTCGGGGGCGTCGCCGCCCCCTTCGCGCAATATCATGGGCGGAAACATGGAATCCTTGTAAAGCAGCGGCAGATGCCCTGATGTCAAATACATCTTCTCCCGGGCCAGATGCGGGGTCTTGACCCGCACATACCCCGCCGCAAATTCCGTTTCCTTGGCCAGTTTCTCCAGTTCCTCCAATATGGCCGTGCCCCGAGGCAGCCAGAGCGGCAGGCCGGGACCGGTGAATTCCGGGTCCATCGAGAACAGGTGCATCTCCTGCCCGATCTTGCGGTGGTCGCGTTTTTTGGCTTCTTCCAGCATCTTGAAGTAAGCCTCCATCTCGGTCTTGTTTTTGAAGGCGGTGCCGTAAATGCGCTGGAGTTGCGGGTTCTTTTCGTCGCCCTTGTAGTAGGCGCTGGCCACGGTGGTGAGCTTGAACGCGCCAATGTTGCCGGTGCGCATGACGTGCGGCCCGGCGCAGAGATCCAGGAATTCGCCGTTCTTGAAATAAGTGATCGGCTCGCCTGCGGGGATGTCGGCCAGATTGCCCAGTTTGAATTTGCCCGGATTGCCGGGACGCTCGGCCAATCCGCCCAGTCGCCCGCTTTGGGCGTCCTTCAGGGCCTGCTCGCGCGTGACGACGATTTTCTCGAAGGTGTGGTTGGCCTTGATTTCCTTTTTCATCTCCGCCTCAATCGCGGCAAAATCCTCCGGCGAAATGCGGTGGGACAGCTCCACATCGTAATAAAAACCGTTCTCGACCGGCGGACCGGCGGCGAATTGAGCTTCGGGCCAAAGACGGAGAATGGCGGTGGCCAGAACATGGGCGCACGAATGGCGGATGCGTTCGAGTTCGGTCATTTTCTGACGGTCGTCCAATGTTTTGCGTTCGTTTTCCATATGTGAAATTTGATTATGAGCGAGGGCGGATGGGAAGATTATTGCCCGTCCATCATCAGTTCTTTTCTATGTCCGTTCCATTCCACGATTACCGTGCTCTTCCCAACCTCTTTGATCGTTATGCCTTGGAGCGAGTCGCCCACCCCATAAACGCTTCCGTTAAGAATAACCTTGGAATGACTGCTACTGAAGAAAATTGCGCTCAACTTTAAATCCGCCGGCCAGACAACCCGGCTGTCATCCAGCGTAACCGGAACGGCCGGAGCCGCCGCAACGGCGACAGGCGGCGTTTGCGCCACAGGCGGGGCGGGAACAACCACCGGGGCCGGCTTGGAAATGGGAGGCGCAGCAGGAGCCGGTTTCGCCGCGACCACCGCCTGAGCAACCGGTTGACGGGCCGGGCCGGGCAAATGCTGAACGGCGGGGGGCGGCGTTGTGTTTGCAACAGGCCGGGCGGCCCACCACTGGCGGAAAAACCAGCCAGCCGAGGCAATGGCGACAACCGCAACCACCAACAGCAACAAGGCGGAAGTGGTGTCTTTTCGGGCCGGGGCAGGCTCCATGGCGGTCGGGGCGGACGTCCGTTGGGAGTGTTCCCGGTCCGACTGGCTGGCGCGACGGAGAGCATCGTTAATCAGACTCATATTTCGACATACCCTTCCAATTCGCGAATGGCGCGACCAACCATTTGATAATTGATTTTATCGCGCTGCTGGACAAAACCGGCCAAAAGACACTTGTCGCAAACCGCGTTAATCAAACGCGGAATGCCCCCGCTGTAACGGTAAATCCGCCAGACCGCCGGAAGGCTGAAATAAGGCGCGCCGTTGGCCCCGGAAACCTGCAGGCGATGCTGGATATATTGGCCGACCTCGGATCGCCGGAGCGGGTTCAAATGGAAGCGGACAGTGATGCGCTGGCGCAATTGGCGCAACGAATAATCGTTCAGCCGGTCGCGCAATTCAGGCTGGCCCATCAGGATGATTTGCAAAAGCTTGCGCTCATCGGTTTCCAAATTGGACAGAAGCCGGACCTGTTCCAGCAATTCCTTGGTCAAATCCTGGGCCTCATCAATGATCAAAACCGTGTCCTTGCGGCGTTCGACCTGCTGCAACAGAAACCGGTTAATCTCGGCCAGAGTCTCCAAACGATCAAGACCCTTGACCGGGATATGCAACTCCATGGCGATGGCCTTGACCAGATGGTCGGCGTCCAGCACCGGATTGAGGATGAGAGCGGTGGAAAATTCAGGGCCAAGTTGTTCCAGCAAAGCGCGGCAGAGCGTGGTTTTGCCGGCGCCGACCTCACCTGTCAACTGCACAAACCCCTTGCGCTCGCGAATGCCGTAAAGCAGATGATTAAAAGCCTCACGATGCTTGGCGCTATAGAACAGGAACCGCGGATTCGGCGTTATGTTAAAGGGCGGTTCCTTCAGCCCGTAATATTCCAAGTACACCCCATTGAACTAGCGCATTACGGCGGCAGAGAAAAGGAAATTTGATGATGCTCAAGGCCATGGCATGAAAACGCTGAGCCACATGCGGCTCTTGATCTTTGATCGTTTCCTTACGCAGTTGCAGCAGTAACCGCACAGTTCCCTGATTGCCTTTGGCAAAAACGGGGCGCATATTGCCCGCCAATCATAATGAGCGTCGCCCAACACATATTAAATTATTTATGCGCGGATATGTGGGACGACGCCTGATTGAAAGAAAAGCATGAACGATTCACTTACTACCACCCCCAAACGATCAAGAAGTGATTTTTCGCGCCGCCGCTTTCTAACATCCACCCTCAAAGCCGGCGGACTGCTGCTCGCGCCGCAAATTGTTCGCGGCAGCGTCCTGGGTCTGAACGGCGCTGTGCCGCCCAGCGAGCGAATTGTGCTGGGAGGCATCGGTCTGGGCAGTCGGGGCACTTATGACCTGGGCTGTCTCATGGCGGAACGGGATGTGCAATTTGTCGCAGTTTGCGACGTCAAAGCCGCGCGCCGGGCGGCCATTAAGGAGAAAGCCGACGAGAAATATGGAAACCGGGATTGCGCCACGTATCGTGATTTACGCGACCTGCTGGCTCGCAGTGATATTGACGCCGTGCTGATCGCAACAGGTCCAAACTGGCATGCCACCGCTTCCATCCTGGCTGCCGAGGCCGGCAAGGATGTTTATTGCGAGAAGCCTTGCACCAAAAATATCGCGCAGAGTTTGGCGTTGCGCGACACCTTCCGGCGCACCGGCCGCGTCTTTCAGGCTGGCACTCAGCGTCGCAGTCTGCCGAATTTCATGTATGCCGTCGATTTGGCCCGCTGCGGCAGATTGGGCAAACTCCAAACGCTCTACGCGCATCCGGGCGGCCTGGCGACTTCGATGAGCGGCTGGGCGCCGGCCGAACCGGAACCGGCGAAAGACCAAGTTGATTGGGACTTGTACCTTGGTCCGGCGGCGTGGCGGCCATTCAATAACAAATGGCTCGATGGTTTTAGTTTTGAAAAAGGCGGTGGTCTCACCGGCGGCGGCTGCCTGGAATGGGGTTCTCATTGCGTGGACCTCTGCCAATGGGCCAACAACGCGGACAAGACAGCGCCGATCACATACGAGCCTCATGGTGACGAACTTCATGCGCATTACGCCAATGGCGTGAAGCTGGTTGCGCGCGACAATGGTTGGATCGGTTTGGGTTCCTGCCCTATCCGCTTTGAAGGCGACACCGGCTGGGTCGAAACCGGGGATGACGGCGATCTCGCCGCCAGCGCCCCTGCCCTCCTGGCCAACAAACGCGCCAAAGTCTCGGGCTATCCGGCTAACTTCCACTTGCGCGATTTTTTGGATTGCGTCAAAAGCCGGGCGCAGACGCGCGCCAACGCCGAGGCGGCTTGTCAATCGCATATTGCCTGTCATGCCGCGAACATTGCCTTGTATTTAAAACGCGAAGTCAAGTTTGACCCCGTCAAGAACGAATTCATCGGTGACGAACAGGCCAATCGGCTTCGCTCCGAAGCGTTGCGGGAACCGTGGCGTCTATAATCTGA
>CAZLEE010000116.1:0-13707 GCA_964558455.1 uncultured Verrucomicrobiota bacterium
TATGCTCAAACGTCTCGGCTGAGAAATACTGACTTTTCAAACAGGCTCTAAGAGATACAATTTCGAATCGGCCCCCATGCAGGACTACGAGGTGCGTGATGTAATGCGCCGAAGAAGCGATGCAATTGTGAAGACCGAACTAAGGATTATTATTGACAAGCACAGATCTCATCACAGGGTGTATTGGCGCGTTAGCAATGAGAGCGATGTTCTGGCTCGTTGGGTATGCTCGATCATTGAGATCCCGTGTGTAATTTCGGACACCCATGCTGTGTTCGAGGAGTGCGAAATCTTTTGTGATGATGATGGCTACACCTTTTGGCACTTGGTAGCCTCGAATCACGGAGAAGGCCCACTTTATCCAAGAGGATCAATGCACAAAGAATTTCCTTTCAAATTTGTCCAGAATATCACCCCTGTCGGAACCCAACTGAAGGTACGGGAGATCGTGAAATTCAAAACTTTTGCTGATGAAATGCCCCATGTGTCTGGCAGCTTCGATCTGAAGGAAATTACACATTAATCCCAATTACGATAGTGCAATCGGGGCAATGGGGCAATCTTCCACAATAGCGAGACGCTCTACTTCGGAGCAATCGCATAAGGGTCAGTTCCAGGCTTCATGATATTTATTCTCGATTGGGGGCGGTTGGTTCTTGGCCCTTTCACCAAGCGGGCGGCTTTGATGTCCCTGGATTCCCATAGGCAACCATTGGGCGGTCCGCTTTGGTGACAATGCCGTATCCCGGGACGGCCTTGCTCGGCGCGCCTGCGCGCTTCCATCTTATCGCGTGGCAGATTGCTCCGGCATATTCGCGACGTATGGGCTGTGGCATGGACGTATTCTGCACGGAACCACATCGCTGTCAACCGCTTTTAAAAGTGAAAACGGACAGCCGACGCTTGATTTTAAACCGCGCCGGGATGTTCAATTCGCAATTGCCGGGGCGTAATTTCCCTTGCAACCACAAATATTTCCATCAATCAAGTTGCTGACAATCGTACGGTTTGCCCCATTTGGTGTTATAAATATGGCGTTGCATTTATAACATAATATGCGCATATTATGCGTAACGTGAAGCTAAACGACAAAATTCTGAAAAGAATGAAACGGCCCGGAACAAACCGGGTGTTCACCCGGTCGGATTTTCTCGACCTCGGTTCGACGCACGCCATTGGGATGGCGATTCAACGATTGTTGCGGGCGGGAAAACTGCGGCGGGTGGCCCGAGGGCTTTATGATGTTCCTCTCAAGCATCGCTTGTTGGGTGAATTATCCGCGTCGTCCGATGCCATAGCGGCGGCGATTGCGCGGCGGGACGGGATTCGTCTCCAAACCACGGAAGCGGCAGCGGCCAATCTTCTGCATCTTTCGGAGCAGGTGCCGGGGCGCATTGTTTATGACGCGGACCGAAGGCGGCGCACAGTGAAAGTGGGGCTGCGCACCATCGAGTTTCGCGAGCGTTCGCGGCGCAAGATGGCGGCGGGCCGGACGAGCGGGCTGGTCATGGCGGGTCTGCGCGCAGTCGGCCGTCAGCATGTGACGCCGGAGCGGCTGGCGCATTTGCGAAAATTATTGAAACAGGCGGATCGTCGCCGGTTGCTGCAAGACCTGCGATACGCGCCGGCCTGGATGCACGCCAGCCTGCGATTCATTGCCGGCGGGAAAAAACCGGCATGAACCTCATCGCATCCATGCCGGTGACGGAGCGCCGCATTGTGTTCACGGAAGCGGCAGAGCGCCTGCGAATTCAAACGGTGGTCGTAGAGAAGGATTTCTGGGTTTGCTGGATGCTGGGGCGGTTGTTTGGACGCAAGGAGTGGCATGCGGCGCTGGTGTTCAAGGGGGGCACGGCGTTGTCGAAAGTATTTGGGATCATCCGCCGGTTTTCGGAGGATATTGATCTATCGGTGTCGCCCGCGACGCTGGGAATTTCCGAATTGGAGGTGAATCAGGCCGGAAGCCGCCGTCAACGCGATCAGTGGATGGAACATCTGGAGTCGGCCTGTGGAAAGTGGGTGGCGCAAAAATTGCGGCCGCAACTGGAGCAGGACATCCGCGATGTGATTGGTCAAAAGGCAGACGGACATAACTGGCTGGAGTATCAATTGGACAAAGCCACACATTCGCCGGTGCTGCTATTTTATTACCCGTCCGCGCTCATGACGGGGTCAGGCTACATCCGACGCTGGGTGAAATTGGAGTTTGGGTCGCTGACGGATCAGTGGCCCGTGGGCCGGCATCGGGTGCGGCCGTGGCTGGCGGATATTTTGCCCGCACCGCTCGTGGAAACGGGTTGCGACGTGGTTGCGCTGGATGTGGAACGGGCATTTTGGGAAAAGGCAACCATCTTGCATGCGGAGCATCATCGCGACCCGGCAACACCGATGCCGGGTTATTACTCGCGTCACTACGCCGACGTGGCGGCGATGGCGGACCGGACGGAAACGGCACGCGCACTAGCGGATGACGCGTTACGGGCGCGGGTGGTGGTTTGGAAATCGCGGTTCTTTGCCCGAAGTTGGGCGCGTTATGATTTGGCGCAGCCGGGAACATTCCGGCTCGTGCCGCCGGTGGCGCGCATCGCGGAGTTGACGCGGGATTATGAGGAAATGCGGGACATGTTCCTTGATGCACCGGCATCGTTTGACGCGGTTCTGGAAACACTCAACAGGCTGGAAGCCCGGATAAATCGAATCGCTTGAGCAATTTCGCCCATCGCTTAATTCATGTCCCCCACCCCCATCCGATTTCGGCGTTTCACTGTCCGCCATAGCCTGGGGCGACGGCGGAAGCGTTTCAGTTTTTCAGCTTTTGCCCTTGGCCTCGCAATTCCGGGCTTGGATGTTGGCCGGGATTAAACCATGCTGGGGCATTATGTTGTCGCCTGTGATTGTCTTGTGGATATACATCGTCCTGCTTCTGGCCGGTGGCCTGATGGGTTTTCTCAAGGCGGGAAGTAAAATTTCGCTGATCTCCTCGGTCGTGTTCGCCGTGCCGCTGGCTTTGTGCGCCTTGCGCGTCATTGCCCCGTTTTATATCGCCGACATTCTCATCGGCATCCTGGCGCTTGTTTTTGTCGTGCGTTACGCCAAGGGGAAAAAATTCATGCCCTCCGGTTTCATGATCCTGCTTTCAATCCTTGTTTTGGCGGCTTTGCTCCTGCTCCATTGAGCGGGCCGGCCTGCCTTCATTCGTGCAAACTTCCCTTCCCATCTGGCAGATTCACGCTCAAATCATGGGCGCGCTCGCGACGGATAACCGTCTGGTTCTGGTGGCCCCCACCGGCTCCGGCAAAACCACCCAGGTCCCGCAAATGCTCCTGGACAGTGGCGCTTGCCCCGGCCTGATTGTCGTCCTTCAACCCCGCCGCGTCGCCGCCCGCTCTGTCGCCGCCCGCGTGGCTTGGGAACGCGGCGTACGCCTCGGCGCCGAGGTCGGTTACCAAATCCGCTTTGAGGACCGCACCAGCCTCGGCACCCGCATTTGTTTTGTGACCGAAGGCATTCTCTTGCGCTGGTTGCAGGATGACCCGGAACTGCGCCAGATCAGCGTCATCATCTTCGACGAATTCCATGAGCGCAATTTGTTGAGCGACGTCGCTCTCGCCCTGGCCAAACGCCTGCGCGAAACCTGCCGGCCTGATCTGAAAATGATCGTCATGTCGGCCACCTTGGAGGCGGAACCGGTGGCAAAATATCTGGGCGACCGCTGTCCCGTCCTTGTGTCCGAGGGAAAGGCCTTCCCGGTCGCGATCCGCCATGCCGATTTGCCCGATGAACGCCCCGCTTCCGAGCAGGCGGCGGATCGGGTGGCGCAAATCATCCATTCGGGCGATCCGGGCGATATTTTGATCTTCATGCCCGGCATGGGCGAAATCAACGCCACCATCGGCGCCTGCCGGGCATCCGTGACCGGCGAGCGGCTGGCCTTGATCCCGCTGCACGGCGAACTGCCTCCCGACGAGCAGGACGCGGCCTTTGCCCCCAACCCTCTGCGCAAGGTGGTTGTTTCCACCAATGTCGCCGAAACCTCGGTCACCATTGACGGTATTATCCATGTGATTGACAGCGGAGTGGCCCGCGTCTCGCGTTACGACGCCGAACGCGGAATCAGCACCTTGTTCATCGAGCCGATCAGCCGCGCCTCCGCCGAACAGCGGGCCGGGCGCGCCGGGCGCACCGCGCCGGGGGTTTGTTACCGGCTCTGGACGGAAGGCGCGCATCTCAACCGCCCCGAACGCAACACCCCGGAAATCCAGCGCGCCGACCTGGCCGAGGTCGTTCTCCTGCTCCATTCTTTTGGAATCAAGGATGCCGCCGCCTTTGACTGGCTGGACAAGCCCGATCCGCAAGCCGTGGAGCGGGCCGAAAATCTCCTTCGCATCCTCGGCGCGCTCCGCCCCGAACCTTCCGCCGAGCCTTCAGACATGACGGATATTGGCTGGCGCATGTTGCGACTCCCCATGCACCCCCGCTATTCCCGGATGCTGGTCGAAGCCGCCAAATACAATTGCGTCCCCGCCGCCGCGCTGTGCGCCGCTTTGGTCGGCGGGCGCGATTTGTTGATGCGCCTTGGGCGCGACGACCGGCACATCGCCGAGGCGCGCGAGCTTTTTGAAGCCAGCGCCGATTCAGATTTTTACACGCTGCTGCGGGCCTACCAATTCGCCCGGAACAATCATTTCAATGTTGAACAATGCCGGCGTTACGGCGTCCACGCCCAGATCGCCCGCCAGGTGCAGCAGGTCCACGAGCAAATCTTGCAGACGGGCGGAAATCGCGCCCAGGAATCCGCGGACGCGCCGAGTCAAGCGAAAGGAGACGATCCCCTCTTGCGCTGCATCGCCACCGGCTTCATCGACCAGCTTTGCCAACGGCGGGATCAAGGCACGCTGGACTGCGACCTGACCGAAGGGCGGAGCGGCACATTATTGCGCGAAAGTGTCGTGCAGAATTCCCCCTTGTTTGTCGCTTCCAGCATCCGCGAAGTGGCCGGACGGACGGGGGCCATGACTTTGCTCGGCCTTGCCACGGCGGTCAAACGGGAGTGGATTGAGGAGACGTTCCCCGGCCAGATCAGCCGCCGGGTTGAGCATTTGTTTGATCGCACCCACAAGCGCGTCGGCGCTGTTAAGTTGACTCGATTCCGCGATCTGGTCATCCATTTCGAGCATCAAAGCGAGGTCGATGCGGCCGCCTCCGGCCGCTGCCTGGCCGACGCCTTCGCCAAACAATATTTCGAACTGCCCCTCCTCAATCACGAAATCAAGCAAATGATGGCGCGCGTCAATCTGATCGCCGCCGTCATGCCTGAACTCGAAATCCCCCCGGCGGACGAGACGTTCATGCGGAATTTCCTGGCGCGGGCCTTCGCCGGACTGACTTTGGTCAAGGAGGCCCAAGCCACTCCCCTGCGCGATTTTTTCCTGGCCCAAATCGGCCCCGAACGATTGGAGTGGATCAACGAACTCGCCCCGACGGCCATCACCTGGCCCGGCGGCAAAAAACTCAAGCTGCTTTATCCCGACCAACCGCGCGATGAGGACGGGGAGCTGAACTCTCCGGAATTGCAGGTCAAGTTGCACGAGACTTTCGCGCTCAAGGAGCACCCGCTAATTTGCGAGGGACGTCTGCCGGTGAAACTCTGGCTTTGCGCTCCGGACGGCAAACGGATGGAGACCACTTTTAATTGGCCCGCCTACAAAACCAACACTTATCCAAAACTCAAAAGCGCCCTGCAAAAAAAATTCCCGTCCCTCACCTGGCTTTGACCCCGCCGTTTGGACGGGTGATGCGAACGGCCACATGCCGGGTTTGGGGCAGCACGAATTTTTTGATTTCCAGACTGACGCGCTCCGGTTTGAATTCGCGCAAAATCATCCCGGCCATGTCCTCCGCCAAGGTTTCAAGCAGCTTCCATGTCCGCCGCCGCCCGAAATTCTCCAGCCGCAACGCCACCGCGTGATAATCAATGGTGGCGTCAATCCGGTCGCGCGCGGCGGCCGCCGCAAAATCATGATCCATCACCACCGTCACGAGCAGGCGTTGCGCCTTGGCCCGCTCGGCCGCCGGCACTCCCACGCGATAATTAACTTCCAAATCCTTGATGATGATCTGGTCCATGGTGAATTCAACTTGAGCGGGCGGCAACGCGCTCCAGCAAAACCCGGGTCGGCTGGTTCAACGGCATCTTCATGGCTTCCGCCGGCGTCAGCCAGCGGAATTCCCGCGCCTCGTCATTAAGTTTTACGTGACAGGGACCTTGGACGTGACAGGTATAATTCAGCAGGACAAAGTGCGCCTCGCGATAGAATTCCTTCGAGCAAATGCAGTCCTGCGCCAGCACAAACTCGATTTGCCCGACGTCCAAATCCGTCTCTTCCTTGATTTCCCGTATCAGCGCGTCGGTGGACGGCTCGCCGAACTTGATCTTCCCGCCCGGAATTCCCCACAGATCGGACCATTTTTGTGTGCGCACCATCAGCGCGCGTCCGTCCCCGTCCCAAATCAGCGCCCCGACCGTGCAAACCGGCTGCGGCCCGCGCGCCAGATCAACCGGCTGCGTCCGCGGCGGCAATTGAAATTGATTCCGCTCCAGAATCTCCCGCAATTCCCCCAGATGCTCGACAATGATGTCTGGATCGCTCGCCCGCAATTGTTCCAGCCGGTTGTATCCGGTCAGCACCGCGCACGAACCAATCCCCCCGCATTTGGCCGTGTCGATGTCGTGTTGCATGTCGCCTATGAAAATGGTGTCCGACGCCGCCAACCCGTTCTCGGCCAGCAATTCCGCAATCTTGGCCCGCTTGTCCGCCACCCCCGAGTAGGAACGGTCGATGTATTTGTCAAATCCGACCGTCGCCGATTGCAGCGCGTAAAAGGGCGGGGAGACGGTGCTGAGCAGAAATGTGCGTATCTTGTGGTTCCGGCAAAAAATCAGGAAATCCCGCGCGTGCGGCAATTCTGTCACCTTGTGTTGCACGCTGCCGAAGTGCATGAAGAAACACTCTTCCAGGCGCTGGATCGGCACTTCCGGCGCGAGACGACTGTAAAAATCCTTGAATGGCAGGCAGAACTCCGCCCGGAACTTTTCCAGCGTCACCGTCTCCATCCCGCACTGGCTCAGCGCATAATTCGTCGCGGCCAAAACCGCCGGCAAATCATCCACCAGCGTTCCCGACCAATCGAAGATAATATTTCGAATCACGCCGCCCACTCTACCCCGCCCCCCCGCAACCTGAAACTTAATTCCCATGGACGCGCAACGAAACCGCGGGCGCGGCCTATGCGCCAAATTGCAGGCGCGGCTCCGTCTTCAGAATCGACTCAAGATTCGACCAATGCACGTCGTTCATGGTGTAGAACGCATTCAAATATACGGCCACTTCTTCAGCCGGATACTTGGCCAGGATCGTTTCTATCGCCGTCTTCAGATTCGCGTCCGGCACGGTCGCCGGCAAATCATCCACCGCGCCGTCCTTGTGCGCAATGCCCAGGCTGTCCAGAAAATCCGCCAGCATCGCCGTCTGACTTTTCATCAGCCATTCCCGCAACAAATTCGCCGCCATTAACTCCAGGCGCGGACGCGACAGCGTCTCCGCCATCGCCGCATGCCGGGAGTCCCGGGGCGTCCGCTCAAAAAACGTCGGCCTCAGTTTGCGCGTCTGGGCCACTGTCGCCAGAACCGTGCGGTAAAGCTCCTTGTTGCCTTCGTGGGCAAATTCAATAATGCGCGCGGATAACCCCGGCGACATAAACCCAAATATTTCGTGTGATGTCAGCATTTGAAACTATGCCGGGCACAGTAAAAGCCCGGCGCGCAAACTGCAAGCCTTCCGTTGCGTCATTACTTCGCCTCATTCATTTTATTACGGGACTGCATTTCCTCAATCCGGCTCGTAATATATCTTTTTGCCAGTCTGACCGATTGAAGGCCGGTCATCCCCCGCGCCAGCCCGGCCGTGACCGCCGCCGAATAGACGCAACCGGTTCCGTGCAAGCCCGCCACCTTCAATCGCGGCGCGGAAATCATCCATTCCCCCTCCGGCCCGTAAAAGAAGTCCGCCGCTTCCGCCGTCCCGGCCAGATGCCCTCCCTTGACCAGCGCCGCGCAACCGTATCTCCGGTATATCGCCCCCGCCGCCGCCCTCAATTCTTCCAGGGTGCGGATTTTCCCGCCTGCCAGTATCTCCGCTTCCGCCAGATTCGGAGTCACGATGCGCGCCAGCGGCAGGAGTTGTTCTTGCAGGATTTTAACCCCGTCCAGTTGCAGCAGGCGTCGCCCGCTGGTGGAAATCATCACCGGATCCACCACCAACGGAATCCGCGGATGCCCCTTGAAAAACCGCGCCGCTTCCCGCGCCAGCGCCGCCGAATACAGCATCCCCGTTTTCGCCGCCCCCGGCGCAAAGTGACTCGCCACCGCCTCCAATTGGGCGCGGAGCATGGCCGGCGAACACGGTTCCAGCCGGGAAATCTTCGACGCGTTTTGCGCTGTCAAACATGTGATCGCGGTCGTCCCATGCACCTTCAGCGCGGCAAAGGTCTTCAGGTCGGCCTGAATCCCCGCCTCCCCGCCGCTGTCGGACCCGGCGATACTTAATGCGATTGGCGTGTTGCGTGGCAGCATCGTGAGTGAATAAAAGCGCACCCGCCCCCGTATTCCAACTTTTATCCGCGCCCGCTTTCGCTTACTCTGGCGGCATGACGAAGGATCAGGTTGCCGGGATTTTGTTGGAAATCGCGATTTTGCTCGAACTCAAGGGCGAAAACCCCTTCAAGTCCCGCGCTTACGCGAACGCCGCCCGCGCGCTCGAAAGTTGCGCCGCGCCGCTCGAGCAAATCTGTTCCCCGGACGGCACCGAACACCTTAAAGGCATCGGCGAAAGCTTGCGTGAAAAAATCAACGAACTCGCGACCACGGGCCGGCTCGTTTATTACGAGGAGCTTAAGGCCTCCATCCCGCCGGGATTGATCGACATGTTGAACATCCCCGGTCTGGGACCGAAAAAAATCAAGGCCATGAACGACCGCCTCGGCGTGGATTCCCTGGAGTCGCTGGAAAAAGCCTGCCACGACGGGAAAGTGGCCGCGCTGGCCGGATTCGGCGAAAAAACCCAGGCCAATATTTTGCGGGGAATCCAGTTCCGCCGCCAATATGCCTCGCACCATTTGCTCTGCGATGGCCTGGCCGCCGCCGAACCGATTCTGGACGGCTTGCGCAACCATCCGGATGTCACCCGCTGCTGCGTCGCCGGAAGTTTGCGGCGGTCCAAGGAAATCATCGGCGACATCGATTTCCTGACATCCTCCCGCCAGCCCGCCGCTGTCATCGAATTCTTCACCGCCCGGCCCGGCATTATCAACATCATCGCCAAGGGCGGGACCAAGGCCAGTGTCGTGCTGGAGGGCGGAATCCAGGCCGATTTGCGCGTGGTGACCGACGCGGAATTTCCCTTTGCCCTCGCTTATTTTACCGGCAGCAAGGCGCACAACATAGTCATGCGCCAGCGCGCCATCGAGCGCGGCCTGCGCCTCAACGAATACGGCCTGTTCAAATCCGAAGTCGAGACACGCGACCCCGCCCTCCTCGTCCCGTGCCATACCGAGGAGGAAATTTTCCAGAACCTGGGTCTGGCATTTGTCCCGCCTGAAATGCGCGAAGACTGCGGAGAATTTGCCGCCGCCGAAAAAAACGCCCTGCCGCGCCTGATCGAATGGACTCAACTTAAAGGTTCCCTCCATAATCATTCCGATTGGAGCGACGGACACAGCACCCTCAAGGAAATCGCCGCTTACATGCAGGAGTTGGGCTGCGAATACTGGGGCATCACCGACCATTCCAAATCGTCCGTCCAAGCCAACGGCCTCCAACCCGACCGCCTCCTGCGCCAAATCGCCGAAATTCGCGCGCTGAACAAAACGCTGGCCGATGGCGGCTCGGATTTCCGATTATTGTCCGGGTCCGAAGTGGACATCCTGGCCGGCGGCAAACTCGATTACGACGACGAAATTCTCGCGCAACTGGACATCGTGGTCGCCAGCGCCCACCAGGGTCTCATGAACAACGAAGCGGAAATGACCAAGCGCCTGATTGCGGTCGCGGAGAATCCATACGTCCACATGATCGGCCACATGACCGGCCGGTTGTTATTGGAGCGCGAGCCTTTCAAAATGAACCAGACCGCCGTGATCGACGCCTGCGCCGCCACCGGCACCTGGATCGAACTCAACGCCAACCCCTACCGTCTCGACCTGGACTGGCGTCTCTGGCATTACGCCAAGGAAAAAGGCGTCAAATGCGTCATCAACTGCGACGCGCACCGCAACGAGCAAGCCGGTTTCCTGCGTCTCGGCGCCGGCATCGCCCGCAAAGGCTGGCTGGAAAAGCAAGACATCATCAACACCCTTCCCATCCCCGCCCTCCAAAAAGAACTCGCCCGCAAGCGCGCCCGCCTCGGTTGAGGTTTGGTTCCTAAATCTGAATCTTAATCGTATTCTTCCCTCCATTCAGTTTTTAGTCTGTTACTTGCGGCAAAAAAATGTTGTTTCGGACCATTTCCAATGGCATCGTAGCTATGTGAACAACGTGGTCGTAAGCAATAATGCGGGCGCGCAAGCCATCAAGGCTGAGGCGCGGCAGCTTCGGCGGGCCGGAAAGCGTATTGCGGCTTCGCGAACAGCGACCTTGCGCCTGCTGGCGGCTACCGGCATGTACACGATCAAGGGCGAGTTGAAACCCCAATTCCGCTGATGCTTTCCCACTCGCTTGCCATCGGCTATCACGGTTGCGACCGGAGTTTGGCCGGGCGGGTTGTTGCTGGAAAAGCAGAACTCAAACCGAGTCAAAACACCTGGGACTGGCTTGGCCACGGCATTTACTTTTGGGAAGACAGTCCCTCCAGAGCCTTGCGCTGGGCCGAGGCGGAAGCCCGGCGAACCGGAGGCAAAATCAAATCTCCCGCCGTCTTGGGCGCGGTTGTTGATCTGGGAAATTGCATGAATCTCGCCAACACCGAAGCGTTGGCCCTGGTAAAAAGCGCCCATCAAAGTTACGTCGAGTTCTGCGCCGCGTGGAACATCCCGCCTGCGGAGAACCAAGGCCCGGAACTCCAAATCCGCCGTCTTGACTGCGCGGTGATTGAAACGCTCCACCAGTTGCGCCAAAAGGAAGGGAAACAACCGTTTGACACAGCGCGCGGCTTTTTTCTGGAAGGACGCCAATTACATGTGACAGCAGGTTTTCGCGAACTGGATCACATTCAAATCTGCGTCCGTTCATCCAAACAGATCATCGGTTACTTCCTGCCGCGCGAAAACGTTTGACCGTTTTCAGAATTTCAGCGTTTTATTTCAGCCTTTAGCCTTCAGCCTTTAGCCAAGTGCGGCCCCAAAATATTCCCGGCGGCAGACGACGTCTTCCCCTCGCCCGCGAAGCGGGAGAGGGACAAGGGTGAGGGTGGTCCAAACGCCAAAATCCGCCCCTACAGCGTTTCAGCGTTTCAGAATTTCAGCGTTTTATTTCAGCCTTCAGCCTTACTTCTTGCCTGTCACATCCAACTCTGCCGCGACCAGTTTCCCGACGGCGGCCGCTATGTTGGCCTTCGCGTCCGCTCCCACCGTTGCGTCATAGACAAATGATTCGCCCCGGACTGTTTCTACTTTTGCCTCAATGGAACCATGCACGTTCTTCAGCACCAAAAATCCGCCGGCGCACGTCGCGCTCAAACTCGCCTCATACTGCGGCGTCGCCGTTTCCGCCAATTCAATTTTGAAATTCCACCGCGTATTGCGCTGGAATTTGATCTCGCCCACGCTCGTCCGCGACCGGCTCCCCGCCTTCGCTTCCGCGCTCAGATCCGACGGCAGCCCCTGATAGGTCGAAAGGCAAACATCCCCGTTCAACCGGCCTTCCTCGTCGGAAATGGCGGCCAGGGTTTTGATGCCGTAATCAAAATAAGGCAGCGCCCTTTCCCGGACCAGTCGCGCCGCGCTGAAATCCGGGGCGGGCCGGGTTTCGGACGGCGCATTGGTTCCCCGGCCCAGTTGCGCTTTCGTGATGATAAGCCGCTCCCGCAAATTGGGGTTCAAGGCTGTGTTGGTTGACAATTCGTTCAGCAAAGCCACGTATTTCCGCTCGTAATCAACCTGCTTGGGATCAGGAACCGTTTTGACTGCCGGCGGCGCTTCCGGCGGTTTGACCTCCGCTGCCTTGGTCTCCGTTTTGGCCTCTGCTTTGATCTGGCTCTGGCGCGCGGTCAACGCCTGAATCCGGGCGGACACGGCGGCTTCCTTCACCTGTTCCGTTCTATATTGAATCCAGTTCAGGAACAAAAACAGCGCGCCCAAAACGATAAACATGACGCGGTACAACCAAAGCATGTTCCGGGTCGTCGGCGGATTCTTGGCTGCGTCAATCCCCAGTAAAACCAGAACCACCCCGACAATTGTTTGCAAAATTGGCACTGCCATATCAATTCCCATCATGGCCAGCCCGGACGGCTCCGGTCAATCCACAACCACGCCTTCCCCATCAAACCGCGCCACGATTTCTTCCGTTATAAAGGGAATGTTGACACGGAAAGGATACGCGATTATTTTGGTGCAAATCTATGAAAGCCAAGACGTTTGCGACCGGACGTGACAATCAGGCATTCACCCAGGTTGAATGGCTGGTGGTGATTTTTCTCATCGTTATTTTGGTTGCGTTGGTGCCGGGCACAGGGAGGCCGCCCAAAATTCAGGCTCTAAAAAAGGTCACTCAAACTGAAGCCGTAAGTCTTGTTGCGGCCATCAATCAATATTACGCCACGTATGGTCATCTTCCCGTTTCCACCAACGCCATGATGGCGGCGGGCACCAATGATTTCACCTTCGGAACCATTTCCAATACTCCGGCGGGATTCGGCCGGCTTTCCGCGCTTGCCATTGATACCCCCGGAGAAAAGAAGTACCAGAACTATAATTCCGAAATCATTTCGATTCTGCGTGACGACAATTTTTGGCCGGAAGTCACAGGAACCCGGCAACATCTTTATAATCCACAACAAACTCCCTTTTTTAACGCCCAATCCGCGGCGAACACAAATTCCCCGGGAATAGGGCCGGACGACGTGTTGCGCGATCCTTGGGACAGCCCTTACATCATCACCCTGGATTTTAACGGGGACGGCAAATGTTACGACCACATTCTGGATCTCCTGTATCGCCGGAACAGCCCGACGCCCGCCGGCCATCTGTTCGTGCCGGGAAAAGTAATCGTCTGGTCTTTGGGACCTTCCAAAACCATCGACTTCAACAAGCCCCTCGACAAAAACACCATCATCACCTCGTTTTAGCCGAGCCGGTATCAGCCATCCTTCTCTGCCCCCGGCTCGCAGCTCCGGCTCCAAAAAGTGTCAATAGTGAGGACTGACACTTGCTTGGTCGCCCTCCACTGCGTGACTTGCGTCGGATGCACCGCATACTCTCTCGCCAGTTGCGAGACCGTCTTAAGCCCCACCAGGGCTTCGAATCCCACCTTGGCCTTGAAGGCCGCACTGTGCCGTTTGCGTTTTGCTTTCATAAGTCTGCTCTTTCTTATCTACAGCAGACCGTCGAAAGTCTATCTTAACCCGTGGTCTAGTTTTTGGGGTCCACCTCAGTAGACCCACTTAGAGCCTGTTTGAAAAGTCAGTATTTCTCAGCCGAGACGTTTGAGCATAA
>CAZLEE010000117.1:0-13510 GCA_964558455.1 uncultured Verrucomicrobiota bacterium
CGTTTCCAGATAAATCTGGCCGTCGGTGATGGAAATGACGTTGGTCGGAATGTAAGCCGAAACGTCGCCAGCCTGGGTTTCGATGATGGGCAGGGCGGTGAGGGAACCGTTGCCGTATTTCAGGCCGACGCGGGCCGAGCGTTCGAGCAGGCGGCTGTGCAAATAGAACACATCTCCGGGGTAGGCTTCGCGGCCGGAGGGACGTTTCAAGACGAGCGACACCTGGCGGTAAGCAACGGCGTGTTTGGACAGATCGTCGTAAATAATCAAGGCATCCATGCCGTTGTCCATGAACCATTCGCCCATGGCGCAACCGGCGAAGGGCGCGAGGTATTGGTTCGTGGCGGAATCGGAAGCGCTGGCGCTGACGATGATGGTGTAAGGCATGGCGCCCGCTTCTTCCAGGACGGCCACGACGCGGGCGACATTGGATTGTTTCTGGCCGATGGCGACGTAGATGCAGTAGAGCGGGCGGTAATCGGCGTCGTGGGCGGCTTCGGCGGCGCGATTCTGGCGGGCCTGGCTGATGATGGTGTCCACCCCGATGGTGGTCTTGCCGGTGGAGCGGTCGCCGATGATCAATTCGCGCTGGCCGCGTCCGATGGGGATCATCGCGTCCACGGCCATGATGCCGGTTTGCACGGGCTGGCTGACCGATTTGCGCTTGATGATGCCGGGGGCGATTTTTTCCACCGGATAAAACTTGTCGGACTGGATGGGGCCTTTGCCGTCGAGCGGCTGGCCGAGGGTGTTGACCACGCGGCCGAGGAGGGATTTGCCGACGGGGACCTGGAGCAGCTTGCCGGTGGTGCGGACTTCCTGCCCTTCGGAAATGCCGGTGTAATCGCCCAGAATGATGGCGCCGACCTCGGTTTCCTCCAGGTTCAGGGCCAGGCCGATGACGCCATTCCCGAAATCGAGCATCTCATTCAACATGGCGCCGGAGAGTCCTTCGACCTTGGCCACGCCGTCGCCGATTTCGCGGACAACGCCGACGTTTTGCTTGATGACGCCGGTTTTGACTCCGGCGATCTGGGCCTCAATATCTTGCAACAATGTACTCATGTTAAAAAATTTCTAAAAACTCTCCTGCAAAGCCGTCAGACGGCCCTGCACGCTGCCATTATAAACATCGCCCCCCACCTGGACGCGCAATCCGCCGAGCAAGGCGGGGTTTTCCACAAAAACAAAATCCAATCCGCCGCCGTAAATCCCGGTCAGATCGGCCTGCACCCGCGATTGGAATTGCGGGGAGAGCGGGGCGGCGCTTTCCACGCGGGCGGTGTGGCGGGCCAGTTCGAGCCGGACCAGGCGTTGGAACTGGGCCATGGTGGCGAGATAGCCGCGGGGCTTGTCTTGCAGAACAACATCCACTGTCAATCGAACGCGTTTTTCGTCCAGCGCCCCGCCGGGCATGCAGGCCCGCATAAGCTGGCGGGCGTCGCGTCGGGATTGTTTGGAAATATTCATGCGTCAGCCCGGTTTAAGCGGCCAGTTGGCGGCGGGTTTCCTCGGCGAGACGCTCCTGCTCCGCGGGAGTCAGAATCTTGCCGATGACCTGGCTGGTGGTTTCGACGACCAGTGTGCCGACTTCCTTGCGCAAATCCGCCAGCATGCGGGCATGTTCGATCCGGGTGGCTTCGCGGGCCTTGGCGATGATCTGTTCGGCCTGGGCGATGGCCTTTTGCGTTTCTTGCTCCTGCACAACGGCGGCGGCGGCGCGGGCTTCCTCAATCAGCTTGGTGGCCTGCACATTGGCCTTGTCGAGGATTTCACGTTGCAGGGCGGCGGTGCGGGCCAGTTCCGCCTTGATTTTGTCGGCGTTTTCGAGGCCTTCGGCGATGCGTTGGCGGCGTTGCTCCAGGACGGCGAGAACGGGTTTGTAGGCAAACTGGACGAGGCAGGCGGCCACAATCAAGAAACTGATGACCTGGGCGATGAAATGAGGCCAGTCCACCCCGAAGGTTTGAGCGGTTTCGGCCCCGGTCTTGGCCAGGTCGCTGCCAATGCTGCCGAGTAATAACATGTGCATCATAAATTGTAAGAAAGGCGGGCGCGGAGCCTGCGCCCCGCGCCAATCAAGTGATTAGTGACTCCCCAGGAACAGGGCGTAGAAGACAATGGCTTCCGCGAAAGCCATGCCGATCAAACCGACCGTCATGATTTTGCCGAGCGCGCCGGGGTTGCGCCCCACCGCTTCGGTCGCTTTCATGCCGACCAGTCCCACGCCGATGGCCGAACCCAGACCGGCCAAACCGACCTGAATGCTGCCATTCATCTCTGCCAACATTGGCGTTACCATAATGACCTTTCTTTACTTGTTTCTTTTTGTGTCCGGCGGCCCCCGCAATTGAATACGGTCCGGCCGCTGAAATTTTAAAATCCTAGTGCTGCTCTTTCGCGTGCGCCTCATCCTCGTCGTGCGAGCAAATGGTGCTGGTAAAACCGGCGGTCAACAGCATGAACACGATGGCCTGCACAAATCCCACCAGCAGTTCCATGAAATAAAACGGAATGGGCAGAATGACGCTGAATATGTCCTTGGCCCAAGCCGGTTGCCGGATCATGTGCGACATGGCCTCCATCAGGTTTTCGCCGGCGAAAATATTGCCGTAAAGACGGAAGCTGAGCGAAACCGGGCGGAAGGCGATGGACACGAGTTCAATCAGACCGACGGCAAAAAACAGGACGATCATGGCGTATTTCATCACTCCCCGGTTATCCCCCTTGGGGCCGAAAAGGTGCAGCAAAAAACCGCCAAAACCGTCGGATTGAATCGCCCAGACCAGCCAGAGCAGCATGAAAATGGACGCCATGGCGAAGGTCATGTTCAGGTCGGCGTTGCCGCCCCGGAGCAAAGGCCGGGTCACTGCAAAGCCGCCAGCCGTATGGGTGCCCCAGCCGATGACGCCCACGCCGGGGATCAATCCGAACCAGTTGGTGAAACAAATGAAAATAAAGATGGTGGCAAAAAACCAGAACGTCTTCTTGATCAGGTCGGGTCCGACAATCTCGGTCAGGAAATCGTGCAGGCTCTCCACCAAAAACTCCCAGAAGTTTTGCGCGCCGTCGGGAATGTCCTTCATTTTACGGGTGGCATACCGGGCGAAAATGATGATGCCCAGGGCCACGACCCAGGTGACGAGCATGGAGTTGGTCACGGGAAACGAGCCGATATGAAAAATGGTCGGAGCGCTGGAGGATAGACCTTCGGCTTTGGCTTCGGGGGTCGCCGGGGTGGTCAAAGTGGAAACGCCAACTGAAACCGCGTTCGACTCTTGGGCCGACAAGGGCGCCAAAGACAAACCGGTCAAAACCAAAAACAAAACCGCAAGTTTAATCAGCCGCATGGACTTAAATCACAGAATAAAAAATACGGATTTAATCAGTCGTGTACGTATTCGACGAGACGGGAGAAAATCTGCCGCATTGCAAATTGTTTCACAAGCGTTTTTTCAAGAATGTAAATTGACCGCGCGGAGTTTTTTTTGACTTTTCGGGGTTACTTTGCAAGTATGCCCTCCTTTTGAACGTGAAACGCGCATTTACGCTAATCGAATTGCTTGTCGTCGTTGCCATTATCGCCATTTTGGCGTCCATGCTTCTGCCGGCTCTGGCCCGGACCAAGGAACAGGCCTATGCAGCCAGTTGCCTCAACGACCTGAAACAGTGGGGGTTGGCCATGGGAATGTATGCGGATGATTGCGGCCAGTTTTATCCGGCGTCGCGGGATACCAACTATGTCGCCAGTCCGGACAACAATCCGGTTTGGAGTGAAATGTATGCGGACGCGACGGCGGCTCCCCCCATTGGGCTGTCTGACTGGTTCAACGCCCTGCCTCCCTACGTCGCCGGTGTTCCGCTTTGGAAATACGGGGCAAACGGCGTGAGCAACAACGTTTTCACCTACACCCGGTCCATTTACATCTGTCCCACCGCCTCTGCCATCCCCACCGTCTCGCCCCCGGACCCCAATTCGATTACGGGTATTCAGCCGGGAGTCGGGCCGGGGCCTACTTTTAATTACGGCATGAACCAGCGGATCAACTATAATCTTCCCAGTCCTTACAATGTGCCGGAAACCCCGTTCAAAATCACGCAGGCGGCGCATCCGTCGGCTTTTGTGGTGTTTTCGGAGCAGAGGGTTCATGCCAGTGAAACCCCGTATTACGGCGCCTCGCCAACGGACCTGAGCAGCACCTACAACTGGTGCAACCGTTTTTCAGGGCGGCACAACGCCGGCGGAAACATCGTTTTCAGTGACGCTCATGCGGCCTATTTCAAATACAGTTATGTCGTCGCCCAAGTCGGCGGCAAGATTGCGGATCCCAAAGATTATGACATCAACTGGGAGTTTGACGGCCGGTAAATGACTCCCTGACCGGGGGGGCAAGGCGCGGCCGGAATATCCGCGGATCAATCCTCCACCGGCACGACGAGGCTTTCCATGATGTAGTCTTTTCGTTCCGGCGTGTTTTTGCCCATGTAAAATCCCAGGATGCCGGCGGCGTCAACTCTGGGCGCGTATTCGACTTGACTCAAACGCATGGCAGGGCCGATGAACTGCTTGAACTCGTTGGGCGAAATTTCGCCCAATCCCTTGAACCGCGTGATTTCGCGGGTTTTGCCCAATTTCGATTCGGCGGCATCGCGCTCCGCTTCGCTGTAGCAATAGACCGTCTCCTCCTTGTTGCGCACGCGAAAGAGCGGGGTTTCCAAGACAAAGAGATGTCCGTTCTGGACGAGATGATCGAAGAAGCGGAAGAAATAAGTGATGAGCAGATTGCGAATGTGCAGGCCATCGACATCGGCATCGGTGGCGAGGATGACTTTTTCGTAGCGGAGATTTTCGAGGGTGTCCTCGATGTCGAGACTGCGCATCAGATTGTACAATTCGTCATTTTTATAGACGACGTCGCGCTTGAGGTCCCAGACGTTAAGGGGTTTGCCTTTGAGCACGAAGATGGCCTGGGTGTTGACATCGCGGCAGCTCACGATTGAGCCGGCGGCGGACTGGCCCTCGGTCAGGAAAATCATGGAGCCTTTGCCCTTGCCCTTGGCCTTGTCGAAGTGGGTTTTGCAATCCTTCAACTGCGGGATGCGGATGGTGATGGCCTTGGCCCTTTCGCGGGCGAGCTTTTTGACATCTTGCAGGTCCTTGCGCAATTGCCGGGTGTCCTCGACCTTGGCGAGGATTTTGTCGGCCGTATCCTTGTTGCGGTTGAAAAAGTGCAGCAACTCCTCGCGCACCGTGTTGACCAGTTCGGCGCGGAGTTCGGTGTTGCCCAGCTTGTTTTTGGTCTGCGACTCAAAGACCGGGTCCTTGAGCCGGATGGAGACGGCGCCGACCATGCATTCGCGGACGTCGTCGCCCTCGAATTTGGCCTTGGCGAATTCGTTGACCGCCTTGAGCAAGCCTTCGCGGAACGCGCTCAGATGAGTGCCGCCATCGCTGGTGTACTGGCCGTTGACGAAGGAGAAAAAGGTTTCGCCATAACGGCTGTTGGTGTGGGTGAAGCAAAATTCGAGGGTTTTGCTGGAGTAATGGAGCGGGTTGTAGATCGGCTCAGAATTATCCACGCGCAACTCCTCCATCACCAGGTCCAGCAGGCCGTTGTTGGAGACAAAGGTCTGGCCGTTGAAAATAAGTTTCAAGCCCGGATTCAGATAGCTGTAATGGCGCAGCCGCTTTTCGACAAATTCGGGCCGGTAAACGCTGCTCTTGAAAATATCGGGGTCGGGTGTGAACTGAATGAAAGTGCCATCCGGTTCGCCGGGGGTCTTGCCGCTTTTCTCCCCCTTTAACTTCCCGGCCTTGAAGGTCGCTTCGACAAATTCGCCGTCCCGGTAACTGCGGGCCAGAAATTCCTTGGAAAGGGCGTTGACGGCCTTGGTGCCGACGCCGTTGAGGCCGACGCTGAATTGGAAGACGTCGTCGTTGTATTTGGCGCCTGTGTTTATTTTTGAAACGCAGTCCACCAGCTTGCCCAGCGGGATGCCGCGCCCGAAATCGCGCACGCTGACGGCGGTGTCCTCGATACTGATCTGGACATCCTTGCCGTGTCCCATGATGAATTCGTCGATGGCGTTGTCGATCACCTCTTTAAGAAGCACGTAACAGCCGTCATCGTAATCGGAACCGTCGCCGATTCGTCCGATGTACATCCCGGTGCGCAGGCGGATGTGTTCCAGTGAGGACAGGGTCTTGATCTTACTCTCGTCGTAAACGTGCTTCTTATTCTCGGCCATAATCAAGGCATCAATATTGAATCGAACCGGCCAATTGCAAGCACTTCCTGCCATTTTCCGGGGTGGCTGGGTCCAAAAAAGGAAGGCCGCGCATCGCGGCGCGGCCTTCCCCTGAATTAAATACGCAGCCTGAAATCAGGGCTGGGTGATGGTGTTAATGCCGACAATCAGATTGGGCTAGTCCGAAGTGATCGTATAGACGGTCAGATTCCCGACGGCGCTGAGTTGCCGGATATATTCCGGCACCGCTTCCGGCAGGACGGAGTCGCGCAGGGATCGGTAATCGTATTCTAGGAGCAGCTTGTCTTTTCCAATGCTTACCTCGCGATGGAAAAAGAAGGCGGGATTGTTGACAATTTGATCGCCCGGCCGGATCACGGCCAGCGACGGCACGACGATTTCCGCGCGAAAGATTTGATGGCCGGGATAATCCACCCCCAGGGGCATGGTCCGGAATGAGACGGCGGGCGATTCCGTCGCGCTTGAAATGTTTTCCGGGTAAATCCAGCAATGGGAATACGTTTCACCCTGGGTGTGGTTCCAGATTTTTGGGACGCTGTAGAATTCATCGACTTCGATCCTGTTTTGTGACTCGTCGTCGCTGTAAACCTGCGGCGCGGTTTGAATGATGCCGGGATAAAACCGCGCGTGGTAATTCAGTTTGGCGCGTTCGATTTCATCGCGCGTGGTGGCGGCGTATTTCTCCCGCAATCGCACGGCATCGCTTCCTTCGGCGACTGTGACTATTTTTATTTCGCTGGCCTGGTCGAATTGCGGTTGTCCGAGGCGGATGTATTCGGTCATCGTGGTGGCGGGCGAGATGGGGCTGGGATTAATGGGGGTGAGCGCGCTGGAACCGGGTTTGATGACCAGACCGAAGCCGTAATCGGGCCAGGAACGGCCCGCCAGCGGCCCCCGTTCATAATTGGCCGTGGCGTCCAGCCAATAGGTCTGTCCCCCGACCACGACCTGCGAGATGGCATGATCAAAAACCGGGGCGGGGTGCAATTGTTGAATCGTCCGGCGCAGCTTTGTGTTGACAAGAGTGGGATGGGCTTCCACGCCCAGAGTCGTGAGCAGGGTGTCCAGGAGCAGGGTTTTGTCCTTGCAATCCCCGAAGCGCCGGGCGAACACCGTGTTGGGGGATGCCGGCATGAATCCGGAAATCCCGCTTTCGATGCCCAGGTACCGCACCTCATCCTGCACGAAGCGAAGCGCAGCCAGCACCCGGTCTTCCGGCGAGGGCAGGCGTTTCCACTGGTCGATTTTGGCTTTCAACTCCGGCGAGGGCGGCGTGTTATTGGTGAACAACCCCAAATCCAGTTGATTGACATCGGACCATTTCTGGAACTCGCTTAATTGTATCCAGGGAAAGGGGTCGAACCAGACCGGCAGGGGCGGCTCGCTTCTCACGGCGGGAATGTTCCCGGCGTTCCAGGTGAATTCGAGCAGGCTGCCTTTGCGCGCGGTCGTATATTTGATACCGGTTCCATGATCCTGCACGTAGAGCAGACGGCTGGCCGGCCAGACCAGCCGGGTGGTCATGCGGTCCACGGGCTGGCCGGTCCGCGCCTCCACATTGTCAAAGAAACGCCCGCCGAAGACCGGATTGCCGCCTTGCACCGTGTAGGCGAAATCAATGATGTCGCCCACCCGAACGTCCTCCAGGATGAGCAGGGCGGATTTCTCCGCGCTGAAAAGAAGCTCGTCCGTGTCCAAACCGTGCTGGCTTACCTGGATTTTTTCCGGGTTGAGCCGGTTTAACTCATTTGTGCCGCGCCAGATTTTAACCCAGTGGAAGGTTAACAACTGGTAATCCGGGTCAAAATCGACCGAGACGTGGGAGCCGTTGTTCACCCCCGTCACGGTCAGGACCTGGTAAGTGTTGTGATGGAAGCTTTCGTTATTGGCTGCGTTGATTTGGCGGTCTTGCAAGATCCAGCGCATGTTTTGCGAAGGATCGACCGGATTTAATTTGGCGCGGGGATCGAACGGGATCGGCACGATCCACTTGGCGGGCGGGCCGGCGTCCGGCTTGGCTTCCTCTCCCTGGCAGCGAAGGGCGGGCCACCCGGATAAGAGGGCGACGCAGGCCGTCAGAAACAATAGGGGCAACGTCCGGCAATGGAGCCTGTTTCCGGCGGGGCTTTTTAGAAAGGATTTCATTGATTCCAATATGGGTTGATCTGGATGAATTTATTTTTTTCCAGGTTCATTTTCCCATCGCAATTCCGGAATTTTTCCATCGGCGATGGCTTGCCAGTAATTCGTTTTGGCTGCGTCGTAAATTCCGAACAGGCCGCGCGCATCCTTGTCCCGGTCGATCTGGATGAAATAGTCGGGGGGCGGGGGCGGGGGGGGCTTGGAGGAAGGCGGACCCCGCCTCGCGGATGACCCCGGTTTCCGCGCGGTCTGTCCCGTCGGGATTGATGATGCCAAAATCGCTTTGCTCATCTACGCGCAACCCGCCCGGATACCACCAGAAAAAAACGCCGTTGCAGCCCGACTCCGTCATCAGGCGGTAAAAATCCCGGTAAAAAGCGGCGGCGAACTCCAGTTTTTCCGGCGACTCCCCCCGGGTCCGCGGTTCCCACACGGAATAACCCATCTCCGCCCAAACTACCGGCAGGGCGGGATTGCAGAGGCGCGCATAGTTCACTTCAAATTTCCCCGCCCGCACCCGGTTCCAATCCCCGATCCGGCCGTAGGCCTCCGGTTCAAAAATATCCACCGCGTCCTTTAATCCATAAAAATCGTAGGGCAGCCGGTTCTCAAAATTCAGGGTCGGATCGCCCGCCTCCGACATGCGGAAACTAACCGCGTGATGGGGATCAATCGAGCGGATCAGGCGGCGCGCCTCGCCGTATTTTTTGGCAAGTTCCCAGTCCAGAAACGCCCGGTAATCCGCCACCCGCTTCCGCCATGGTCCGTCCCGGGTCAATTCGCGCGAGGAGGGGACGGCCAATATTCCTGCCACGACTTCCGGCGCCGGGACGCCCCACGCGTCGGCGGCGCGGGCGGCGTTGCCGTGGCGGCGGATCACCCAGTCCGTCCAGTCCCGCCCGTAGGAATTTTGCTCGTCGTGATGTTCGGCTTCCCAGGCCAGGTCGTAGGCAAAAACCGTGTCGTTTTCCGCCAAATGATAATATTCGATCAACTCCTTCATCTGATCCCACAGAAAATCCAGCGGCGTTCCCGGCCGCAACGACTGGTTGACGTGCAGACCAAGGTTGTCGCAACGGCGCAGGAAATCCAGCAGATGCTGCGCGCGCATGGAACTGTGATAAATGAAAATGCTGACGGCGTTGAGGTTCATGGCCTTGATGCGGCGCAAATCCCGCTCAATGGCCTCCGGGTCGTAGGCGCCCCGCCCGAGCCATTGCTCAAAGTAATCGCCGCTCGAAAGCCCGATGCCCGTGGCAGGCATATAGTTGACTCCATTGGCTTTCCACGGACGGCCCCGCCATGTGAATCCGCCGTTGGTTTCCTGGACGTAATCGGGCCGGGGCGCGGGCCGCCACACATTCAGTTCATGTTCCAGCCGGTCAATCAGCCTGCCTCCGGCGCGCAGTTTCACGCTGATGATCAGGCCGCCGTCCGGCCACCGCGCCGGACACCACGATTGCCCGACGGATTGCGATGCGCCGGCGGCCAGGGACAGGGGCCACGAACGGGCGAACAGGTTCCTTCCGCCATTTTTCGGTTTGACAGTGATTTCGACCGTGGTCCGGGGCTGATCCGCGCCGCCCAGATTCACGACGCGCGCGCCGATTTTAAAAGTTTGCCCGTCAAACACCGTGAAAAATTCGCCGCCGCCCTCTTGCAGGAAAAGTCCGCGCCGGATCGCGGCGGCGGTTTGCCGCAGCAATGGCTTGATCTCCTTTTGCCGGTAAAATGCCACGTCGTCCGGCGTGAAACAGGCCCAGATGCCGCCGCGAAATTCGTCGCCGGTATGAATGAGCAGGGTGGCCATGGCGCCGCGATAATCCCCCTGGGGCGAGCGGGCTTCCAGGAGCGGCTGCCAGCGCCAGGGCCGGTCCTGGTCGAAACCGATTCCGCGCGGACGGGGTTGCATGGCTTGCGGCAAAGGCCCGCCCGTTTCCGGCCAGACGACGAGCGCGGGCGAAATCAGAGCCGTCCCGTCCGGGACGCCGATTTTCAGCGGACCGCGCATGGGATAAAATTTCCAGCCCGGCGAAAGGGTGTCGAGCGGCGGCGCCTGCATGGCATCGGGCGGCGGCAAACCCGCGAAGGGGGAGTGGGCCGAACCGACGTTCCCGATCCAGTATTCATGATGCGCGCCCGAAAAACCGCAGTGCGATCTGGCCAGGCCCACGCTCAGGCGCGCCGCCTTTTGCGGGTTAAAATGGTCGCCGTCGCCACCCCGTCCGGCAACCGATTCCCAGAAATGGAAGCGTTCCGGCGGCAGGCTGTATGATTTCCATTCCGGGCTGAGATCAATCGTGGCAATCCAGCGCGAGCCGTCCTGTTCATCCCATTCGACGGACATCGCCCGCGTCCCGTTGGCGCCATGCGCCTGAAAGCAGGTCAGCGTCCGCCCGTCGGGAAACGGGTCGCGCAGGGGCGGGCTGTCCAGCACGTTCCAACCGCCCAGGTTGTCGATGATGACGTGCAGCGCGGGCTGCCCGTTGTTTTGGGTGGTTTCCCATCGGGTTTTTGTCTCCGCGCCTTCCACGCCGCGACGCCAGAGCGACAAATTTTCGCCCGCAAAGTCAATGATCGCGTGGTCCGGTTTTTGTTGGTCGAGGAGGTTTTGGTATTCCTGTTTGGAAAAGGTCTTGCCTTGGAGGACAAAGGCGCCGGATTCCCACGCCGGCAAACCGAAGGCCATCATTTTCCCGCCGCCCCGGAGATAATCCCGCACCGGACCCATCGACGCCAGCGGGAGAGTGCGCGCGCCGGGCAGGACCAAAAAATCAAATTGGCGCGCGAGAAGGGCGGGGGAATTTGTCAGGACCGGGGGGCCGATGAATTGGATGGCGTAACCCGCCGCGCGGACATCCCCGGCGATTTCCCGGCCCAATTCCGGTTTGGCCCCGGGGCTGTCGTCCAAAAAGACAGCGGCCACCGGTTCATGAGCGGTCGGGGCGGCGACGGCGCGTTCCGTCACGGGAAAACCGAGCGCAAAGACCAGCGCCAACGCGGCTCGCCGCCGGATTTCCGAAATGTTCATTGCCTCCGAAGATAAATCCGGGAGGCAAATTTGCTAGACCGAACTTGCGCCTTTGCCGGTGCCGTGTTCCAGGTTGATGAATTGTTCCGTTTCCGGAATATAGCTGACGATGTTGAACTTGCCGATCGTCTCATTTTTGGCGGCTGCGAGCGCCACGTGTGTTGTCGCAAAAGGCGTGCCGTTGGCGGGTTTTTTGGACCACTTGCCGTTGGCGCCCAGGTATTCAAGAGTCTCGGCGTTTTCGATGAGAATATTCATAATAGAAGAGGCGGGGAAATGGAGTTAAAAGAGAAACGGGCCTTCGTGTGAACGGAGGCCCATCGCGAAATCGTCAATCAACGATTGGAATAGCTGCGGCCACCGGCGCCACCTGCTCCGCCGCGTTCTTCACGGGGACGGGCCTCATTGACCGTCAGGGCGCGGCCTTGAAATTCCTTGCCGTTCAACGCGGCGATTGCCGCCGTTGCCGCCTCGGCTGTGTTCATGGTGACGAAGGCAAAACCGCGGGCGCGGCCGGTGACTTTGTCCATGATGACGTTCACTTCGTTGACCGGGCCGTGTTCGGCCATCATGTCGCGAAGATCGTTTTCGGTGATGTCAAAGGAGAGATTTCCAACGTATAATTTTGTGCTCATAATAATGAAGGATTTAGTGCCAAACTATACATTTTCCAGACTGTTCCCGAACGCCGGGTTTCAAATCATCACTGAAAAACATATTCAATTGAGGATCTTCCATGCCTTGAATCGATTAGCCGCCTAAAAGCAGGGCAAGTTTAAGTTATTAGGCATAATATGCAAGTTATATTAAAATAAATCTTTTTTTCAGTGAAATCCCCTTCAGCCGGCTCCGGCCGGTGTTTACTTTTGGCCGGAATTGAGGATGATAGCGGGGCAATGATTGCTTTGTTTGACATTGGCAACACCCACACCCATGTCGGCCTGGCGGGACTTTCGGGCGTCCTCCGGCATGTTGATGTGCCGACGCAAGGATGGAAAACGGGCGACGTCCAGCGCGCCGCCGCCGCCTTTTTGAAGGGGCAGCCTTTGACCGGCTTTGCCGTTTGCAGCGTGGTGCCATCGGTCACGCCGGAGGCGGCCCGTTTCGCCCGGTCGGCTTACGGGCTGGCCTGTCTCGTATTGACGGCGAAGACCATTCGCGGCGTGGGCATTGATTATCCCGCGCCCGAAACCATCGGCCCCGACCGCCTAGCCAACGCCGTGGCGGTCAAAACCCATTTCGGCGCGCCGTCCGTGGTGGTCGATTTCGGCACGGCTGTGACCTTTGACGTGGTGGATGCGGTCGGGAATTACGCGGGCGGAATCATCACGCCGGGGTTGTCGGTCATGACCGATTATTTGCATGAGAAAACGGCCTTGCTGCCCCGCATCAAGATGCGCGAGGTGACGGAAGTGGTGGGCAAGAACACGGAGCAGGCGATGCTGATCGGGGCGGTGCATGGCTATCGCGGGTTGATTCGCGAGTTGCTGACTGAATTAAAGGGCGCGTTGCACTGCCGCAACCTGCCCGTCGTGGCCACGGGGGGCTACGGAAAACTCATTGCCGCGAAATTGCCGGAAATCACCTGCGTCGAACCCCTCCTCACCCTGGAAGGCTTGCGTCTGGTTTGGCTGGCGCACGACCAGGAGAAGCAGCCGTCGCAAAAATAGCGGTTGCGGTTGCGCCGGACGCCGCTTCGTTTTATGCTCCGGTATGCCGAGAATATCACTTTCCGTGCCGCATAAACTGGGACAAGACGAAGCCAGGAGCCGCATTGCCAAACTCATTGCCGACAGCCGGACCCAATTTGGCGACAAGATGGCCGATTTGACGGAAACGTGGTCGGGAAATGTCGAGACCTTCAGTTTCCGGACCATGGGGTTTGCGGTGGACGGCAAATTGGATGTGCAGCCGGCCGAGGTTTTGATTGACATCAACCTGCCGTGGGCGGCCATCCCGTTCCAGGGCCGCGTGAAAAGCGAAATTCTCAAACACGCCATCGAGCTTTTGGCGTAAGGAGCCGTCAGGAAATAACATTTACAAATATGACGCCGGGATTTTGGCGGC